>CAYFTQ010000318.1:0-3780 GCA_964346035.1 uncultured Roseospira sp.
TCCGCCACGCGGCGGGGATTCTTATCCTTGCCCATGGCTTATTTCCTTCTCGCTTTCTTGTCGGCGGTATGGCCGTAATAGGTGCGCGTCGGCGAATACTCCCCGAACTTCTGCCCGATCATGTCCTCGGAGACGTTGACCGGCACATGCTTGCGCCCGTTATACACGCCAAAGGTCAGCCCGACGAATTGCGGCAGGATGGTCGAGCGGCGCGACCAGATCTTGATGACTTCGTTGCGCCCCGAGTCGCGAACGGCCTCGGCCTTTTTCAGGACGTAGGCATCGACGAAGGGGCCTTTCCATACAGAGCGGCTCATGTGTTAACGGCCCTTCTTCTTGGCGTGGCGCGAGCGCAGGATGAGCTTTTGCGAGGCCTTGTTGGTGTTGCGGGTGCGCATGCCCTTGGTCGGCTTGCCCCAGGGCGTGACCGGGTGCCGGCCGCCCGAGGTGCGGCCCTCGCCGCCACCGTGCGGGTGGTCGATCGGGTTCATCACCACGCCGCGCACGTTCGGGCGCCGGCCCATCCACCGTTTGCGGCCGGCCTTGCCCAGCTTCTGGTTGGCGTTGTCCGCGTTGGACACCGCCCCAACCGTCGCCATGCACTCGCCGCGCACCAGGCGCAACTCGCCCGACGACAGCCGAAGCTGGGCATAGCCCTGATCCTTGCCGACCAACTGAGCGTAACAGCCGGCCGACCGGGCCATCTGACCACCCTTGCCGGCCTTCAGCTCCACGTTGTGGACAATGGTGCCCACCGGCATGGCCTTGAGCGGCATGGCGTTGCCCGGCTTGATGTCGGCGCGTTCGTCCGCGATCACGGCATCGCCCACACCAAGACGCTGCGGCGCCAGGATGTAGCTCAGTTCGCCGTCCTCATAGCGCACAAGGGCGATGAAGGCGGTGCGGTTGGGATCGTATTCCAGCCGCTCCACGGTCGCCGAGACGCCCTGCTTGCGGCGCTTGAAGTCCACCAGGCGATAGCGCCGCTTGTGGCCGCCGCCGCGCTGCCAGACCGTGGTCCGGCCCTGATTGTTGCGCCCGCCCGACTTGGTCAGGCCCTCTGTCAGGCCCTTGACCGGTTTGCCCTTGTGCAGCTCGCTGCGATCCACGAGCACCAGGTTCCGCATGCCGGGCGTGACGGGATTGTATTGTTTCAGCGCCATCGGATCAGACCCCCGTGCCGACGTCGATGGAATGGCCCTCAACCAGGGTCACGACCGCCTTCTTGACGTCCGAGCGCCGACCGATCGTGCCCCGGAAGCGCTTGACCTTACCCTTGGTGATCAGGGTATTGACGGCCTTCACCTTGACGTTGAACACGCCTTCGATGGCCTGCCTGATCTCCGGCTTGGATGCGTCCAGCGGGACCTTGAACGTGACCTGATTGTGTTCGGACCCGAGAGTCGCCTTTTCGGTGATCACGGGCGCGCGGATGATGTCGTACATCCGCTCCTTGTTGATGGGGGCGACCGCCTTTCTCATTTCAGGCGCTCCTGCAAATGGGTGACGGCATCCTTGGTCAGCACCAGGGTGTCCCGGCGCAGGATGTCCCGCACGTTCGCGCCCTGCTGCGGCAGCACATCGATGCCGACAATGTTGCGCGCAGCGCGCGCGAAGCCTTCGTTGACGGCCGGACCGTCGATGACAAGCGCGTTGTCCCACCCCAGGGCCGCCAGCTTGGCAACCAGGTCCTTGGTCTTCGCGCTGTCGGACGCGGCCTCGTCCAGGACCACCAGTTTTTTGTCTTTCAGCTTTGCGGACAGCGCGGTTTTCAGGCCCAGCGCGCGGACCTTCTTGGGCAGGTCGTGGGCATGCGAGCGCACCTGCGGGCCGAACACCGTCTGGCCACCGCGGAACTGGGTGGCGCGACGCGAGCCCTGGCGGGCGCGGCCCGTTCCCTTCTGCTTGAACGGCTTGGCCTTGGTGCCGCTGATCTCGCTGATGCCCTTGGTCTTGTGCGTGCCGGCCTGGCGGCGCGCCATCTGCCAGCGCACCACCCGATACAGGATGTCGGCGCGGACATCGACCCCGAACACGGACTCGTCCAGGTCGACGCTGCCGGCCGGCGTGTTGTCAAGCGTGATGACGTCGTGCTTCATGGCCCTCAACTCTCCTCGCCGGCGTCATCGCCACCTGCGGCCGCGTCGGCCGCAGCCGGCGCTTCGCCGCCCGCCGCCGCCTTGAGGCCCGCCGGTTGAGGCAGGTCCTGCCGCGCCGCTTTCTTGAGCGCGTCGGTCACCTCGACCCAGCCGCCCTTGGCGCCCGGTACGGCGCCGCGCACCAGGACCAGGCCGCGCTCCTCGTCCACTTCGACCACCCGGAGGTTCTGAACGGTGACCCGCTCGAACCCCATGTGGCCCGCCATCTTCTTGCCTTTGAACACCTTGCCAGGGTCCTGGCACTGGCCGGTGGAGCCAAGCGAGCGGTGCTTGACGGACACGCCGTGCGTCATTTCAAGGCCACGGAAATTGTGCCGCTTCATGCCGCCGGCGAAGCCCTTGCCGATGCTGGTGCCGACCACGTCCACATACTGCCCGGCGACGAAGTGAGCGGCCGACAGTTCGGACCCCGGGGCGACCAGGCAATCGTCGCTGACCCGAAATTCCACGACGTGGCGCTTGGGCTCGACGTGGGCCTTGGCGAAGTGCCCCCGCATCGCCTTGGAGGTGTTCTTGACCTTGGCGCGCCCGGCGCCAAGCTGGACGGCCACGTAGCCGTCCTTCTCCCGGGTGCGGTTGGCCACGACCTCGCACGCCTCGACCCGCAGGACGGTCACGGGAACGTGAACGCCTTCGTCGTCGAACCGCCGGGTCATGCCGACTTTCTGCGCAATCAGACCGGAACGCATGGTGTCTGTATCCTCAATCCTGGACCCGAGCCGGCCCGACGCACGCGCGCCTCAACGGCACCGGCGCGGAATCGACCCCGAATCGCATGATCGCTTGCCGGATGGCTGGAGCCGCCGGCCCGACGACACGCTGTCGTCGGCCCCGCGCGCGGCCCGCGCCCTCCGACCCTCGACCGGGCGGCCTAGAGCTTGATCTCCACGTCGACGCCGGCCGCCAGGTCGAGCTTCATCAACGCATCCACGGTCTGCGGCGTTGGATCAACGATGTCCAACAGACGCTTGTGGGTGCGAATCTCGAACTGCTCGCGCGACTTCTTGTCGATGTGCGGCGACCGGTTGAGCGTGAACTTCTCGATCCGCGTCGGCAGCGGGATCGGGCCGCGCACCTGCGCCCCCGTCCGCTTGGCGGTTCCAACGATCTCGCGCGTGGACTGGTCCAGCACACGATGATCGAACGCCTTAAGGCGGATGCGAATATTCTGACTGTCCATCATGGCCATGCCCTGACCCAATCCCGTGCAATCATGCCTACAGTGTCGCGCCGAATCCCGCCAGGCCCCCAAGGGCGCCGCGTAACCCGGTGTCGCGCGGCCCGGCGAATACGGCCCGGCCCACGACGTCCGACGCCTTCCCGGGACCCCCCGGGGGTTCGCCGAACACGATGAAAAAAGACGGCCAAAAGAACACCGCAACGGTGTTTGCGAAGGTCTTTCGGTGTCTCCACCCCGAGCCGGCAAGGGGTCCGCCGGACCGGTCCGTTATCCGCGCCGCCCCGCGCCCCGCCGCCCGGTCCCAATCAAATCCAGGCGGGCGAAGCGCAGACGGCACCCGTTCCTATTCGAGGATGCTGGCGACGACACCGGCGCCGACGGTGCGGCCGCCCTCACGGATGGCGAAGCGCAAGCCCTCGTCCATCGCGATCGGTGCGATCA
>CAYFTQ010000319.1:0-3779 GCA_964346035.1 uncultured Roseospira sp.
AGGGTCATAGCCGCTGACGACATTGCCTTTGCGGCCGGGTTGGGCCGAAAGGGGACCGTCCGGTCATTGAGCCCGCGAAGCGGAAAGCTGCCGTTCCCGACAAGCCCCGAAACACGACGCCGGTCACTTGAACAGCCGATCCCCAAATTCGGGCTTTTGGCGCCGAACTGCGGCGTCGTCCGCGCAACCATAGTACAGAGCGGCGCGACGGTCGGTGCCGGTCAGCGAGGTCAGCGTATTGATGTTGAACGAAGTGAGTGGGGCTGCTCCAGGCGCCGCTCAAGAATCTGTTCTCCAGTGATCGGCGTCAAGGGGGCGGCGCGCCAGGGGTTAACCGCCGCGCCCATGTCCACTTTCCAGGGTCAGGCCTCGTCCAGGATGTCAAACAGCGCCTCGGGTGGCTGGGACAGCAGCAATCGGGCTAGGTCTTCCTTGACGCCCTGGAACAGGGTTCGCTCGACCGGGGTCAGTTGGCCGGCGCGGTTGAGGGCGGCATAATGCCGGAACGCCGGCGGCACCAGGCCATCCTTCAGGGTTACCGTCAGGTGACGGTTCGGGGTCTCGAACCGGAACACGAACAGCCCCCGCGCTGCGGGGGTGCCGCGCGGTTCCTCCAGGTCGGTCGCAACTGTCATGCGCTCGTCCGTCGAGGTTCTGAGCGCGACCTCCAGCGCATCCAGAAAACCGGTGCCTGGGAAGGCGGACAGCACTCGGACCACGCGCCGCTCCAGCGGCCCTTCCGGCGACAGACGAGGCAGCACGAAAGCCAATGTTTGAAAGCCGAGGGCCACGCCGCCGATGTTTTCGCGGCCGTGATAGGCCAGCATGTCGGCGAAGGAGACCGTGACAGCCTCACCGCCGTCGGCAATCGTAACGACCGGTGGCGGAGCTTCGTCGGGCGTGATCGTGGCACCAGCCTCGTCGGCCTGCACGGTCGGGCGCAGAGGTAGATCCCCGATGACGCGAACCTCGAAGACAGCTCCCTTGGGCGCGTCGAGGATGGCGGCGGCCAGGTCCGCCTGCGCGCGCCGAAAGGCGGCCGTTGCTTCCGCATCGGCAGACCCCTTGAGTTGCTGTGCCACCAGATCGGCGAATTTGGCCGGAAAGTATTCGGGCCGCAGCACCAGCGCGCAGCCCCGATTGCGCAGCAGGACATGAAAGGCGAAGCGGCCAAGCGGGCTTTCCGGCGCGTCGTCAGGCGCGATGGCGGCATCGATCACAAGACGTCCGTCGGTTCGGCCGCGCGTGATATAGTCCAGGCCATCCAGCACGCCCGGGCCGGAGAAGGCCGATAGCACGCGCATGCCGTACCGGTTGATCGGCGCGCCGGGGGACAGCGTGTGCGCCGCCTGACGCATCAGGCGATAGACCAGGGCGGCGGCGACCCGGTTGGCCGGGCCGGTATGGGCCAGCAGCGCCCGGTGGGACAGTAAAACGGTATCGTCGTGGTCGCGAAGGGCCAGCATGGGGCGTATCCTTGATGGCGGGGCGGGTGGCAAGGGAGGCAAGGCCACCCCTGGCCGGCAGACCGGCCGACCGAGGGGGCCGGGTTGCATCAATCGACCTTGGAGACCGACTTGAAATCATGGAAAAAGCCGGACGGATGCAGGCGGAAGCCCTTCAGGCCGTCATGGGATGCCGCGACTCCGACTTTGTGCACCAGCGGTACAATGGGCACGTCCCGGTGCAGGATCTCGAGCACCGCACGATAGGCCTCGTCTCTCTTGGGACCGGCATCCAGGCCGCGGGCTCGTTCCAGTAGGGCGTCAAGCTCTCCGCTTGTGTAGCCGTTGTGCAGCGCGTTGCGCGCCGAATGGAACTGCGCCGACAGGTGCTGGTCAGGATGACCGGTCATTTCGGGGGTCCAGAACACGACGTAGGCGTCGTAGTCACCGCTTCGCGCCCGATCCAGCATGCCCGGCCAGGTGTAAAGGCGCGGCGTGGCGGTCACCCCGGCCTGACCCAGCAGGCCGGCCACGGCCTCGGTGATCAGGGGCATCTCGGTGCGTGACGAATAGCTGATCAGGTCCAGGCTCAGGACCTCGCCGTCGCGCCGCCAGGCCCCATCCTCGAAGATATAGCCCGCCTCCGCCAGCAGCGCGCGAGCGGCCTCGATGTTGGTGTCGTGGGTTGGCACCGGCCCGGCCACCATGTCGAGGGCCGGCGAGAAGAACTGCCGCGCCGGCAGACCGACGCCGTCAAGCGCGTGTTCCACCAGGGCATCCCGGTCGATGAGTTGCGCCACCGCCTCGCGCAAGCGGGGGTCATGGAGCGGGCTGTCCGCCGCTGTGTTCAGAACCATGTAGTACAGGCCCGCAATCGGCGCCCGATGGACGGTAACCGCGTCGCTGTCGGCCAGACGGCGCGCGTCGGACGGCAGGATGTTCAGGGCCAGATCGACCTGGCCGGCCTCCAGCGACAGGGTGCGGGCGGCGTGATCGGGGATGAAGCGGTAAACCACCCGCTCCAGCGTCGGGGCCTTGCCCCAATAGTCCGGGAAGCGTTCAAGGATGGTCCGATCCTGCTTGCGGTATTCGACGAACCGGAACGGGCCGGTGCCGACGGGGCGGATGAACGCCCCGGCATCGTCGAACGACGAGGCGGCGTGAATGCCGGTGAACGCGTCGGTCAACTGGTTCGGCAGGGCGGCGAAGGGCTGATTGGTCTCGATGACCAGCTCGCGCGGTCCCTCGGCCCGCATGTCCTTGATGTCCAGCAGGCCGGCGGCGTAGGGCAGTTCTTCCATGACGCGGTTCAGGGAACCGATGACCGCCTCTGCCGTCAGCGGTGTGCCATCGTGGAAGGTCACGCCCTCGCGCAGGGTAAAGCGCCAGGTTGTGGGGGTGTCGCGCTCCCACGCCAGCGCCAGACCAGGCTGAAGCGCCATGTCGTGGTCCAGCTTGACCAACGTATCCAGAATCTCGCTTTCGTTGAAAAAGCGGCTGCGGCGCGGCTTCAGAGACAGCGGCTGGACCTCCCACATGGTGGCTACGGTCAGGGTCGAGGTGTCGCCGGGCGCGGCGGTGGCGGGGCCTGGCTGGCTCAGGGCCAGGGGCAGCGCGGTACAGGCGGCCAGTGCGGGCATCATCCAGAGACGGCGGGCGGTCATGGGAAAAGCTCCTTTCTTTATGAATATGACAGACGGTTGGGGGCTTACAGGCGCGGCCGGTCCGATCCCGGCGCCAGCCGGGCGCGCAGGTGGTCGCCCAGCAGGTTCAAGGTGATGACAAGGCAGACGATGGTCAGACCGGGTGCCAGCATCAGACGGGGGTATTCGCGCATGTGCGCGCGACCCTCGGCGATCATCAGGCCCCACTCGGGGGAGCCCGGTTCGGGGCCCAGGCCCAGATAGCTGAGGCCGGCGAACGACAGGATGGCCCAGGACAACGAGAAGGGAATCAGCACGATCACCGCATGGGCTATGTTCGGCAGGATGTGTCGCAGCGCGATAACGCGGCGCCGCACCCCCAGCGCAGTGGCCGCCAGAACGTAGGGCCGGCCCAGCTCGCTCACCACAAGAGTGCGCACAACGCGGGCGTATTCGGCCCAGTGAACGGCCGAAAGCGACACGATCAGAGCGGTCATGCCCAGGCCCAGAACGGCCGAAAGGGCCAGCGCCAGCGCGATGCCGGGGAAGATCAGACCGCCATCGACGATGCGCATGCCGATGCGGTCCATCCAGCCGCCGGCCATGCCCAGCAGGAGGCCTAGCCCGCCACCGATCAGGGCCGCGCTGGCGACCACGGCGGCGGCGGCGGCGGGCGTCACGGCAAAGCCGT
>CAYFTQ010000320.1:0-3775 GCA_964346035.1 uncultured Roseospira sp.
AGTTCACGTAGAATACGGCCGGCGCGTGCTCGCCCAGCCGGTCGCCCATCGCGTACCAGTGCGCCCAGTAGTCGGCCATGTTGTAGCCGCAGAACGGTAGCATGGCGAACGGATCGCGACGCAGGGCGCCGGGCTTTCCCTCGGCGGCGGCGGTCAGTTCTGAACCCATTGTGGCGGCCAGATAGACGCCGTGGGTCCAGTCCTTGGCCTCGAACACCAGCGGGAAGTTGGAGGCCACACGGCCGCCGAACAGGAAGGCGTCGATGGGCACGCCGGCCGGGTCCTCCCACGCCGGGTCCAGCGACGGGCACTGGCTCAAGGGCGCCGTGAAACGGGCGTTCGGATGCGCCGCCGGCCGACCGCAGTCGGGGGTCCACTCCTGCCCCTTCCAGTCGGTCAGGCGAGCCGGCGGCTCGTCCGTCATGTCCTCCCACCAGACGTCGCCGTCCTCGGTCAGGGCGACGTTCGTGAAAATGCTGTTGGCATACAGCGACAGCATGGCATTCGGGTTCGACTTCATCGAGGTGCCCGGGGCCACGCCGAAGAAGCCGTATTCCGGGTTGATCGCGCGCAACGTACCGTCCGGCTTGGGCTTGATCCAGGCGATGTCGTCACCCACGGTGGTCACGTCCCAGCCCTCATAGCCCTCCGGCGGGATCAGCATGGCGAAGTTGGTCTTGCCGCAGGCGCTTGGGAAGGCGCCACCCACGTAGTTGCGTTGGCCGTCCGGGCTCTTGACGCCCAGGATCAGCATGTGTTCGGCCAACCAACCTTCATCGCGGGCCTTGACCGAGGCGATGCGCAACGCGAAGCACTTCTTGCCCAGCAGCGCGTTGCCGCCGTAGCCGGAGCCGAAGGACCAGATCTCGCGCGTTTCCGGATAGTGAACGATATACTTGTTGTCGGCGTTGCAGGGCCAGGCAACGTCTTTCTGACCCGGCTCCAGCGGCATGCCGACGGAGTGAATGCAGGGAATGAACTCCCCGTCTTCACCCAGAACGTCAAGGGCGGCCCGACCCATGCGCGTCATGATGCGCATGTTGGTCACCACGTAGGCGGAGTCGGAGATCTCCACGCCGATCTCGGAAATATCGGAGCCCAACGGCCCCATCGAGAACGGAATCACGTACATGGTACGGCCGCGCATGCAGCCGTCGAACAGCGGGGTCAGCGTCGCGCGCATCTCCGCCGGGTCCATCCAGTTGTTGGTCGGACCGGCGTCGTCCTTTTTCTCGGAACAGATATAGGTCTGCCCCTCGACGCGGGCCACGTCACGGGGGTCGGAACGACACAGGAAGCTGTTGGGGCGCTTTTCCGGGTTCAGGCGGATATACGAGCCGCCCTGAACCAGCAACTCGCACAGGCGATCATATTCTTCCTGGCTGCCGTCGCACCATTCCACACGATCCGGCTTGGTCAGCGCGGCGATTTCATCCACCCAGGCCAGAAGTCTCGCATGTTTCGTCGGCGCTTCGCTCATTCGGTCACCCTCCCATTGGTCCAGCGATGTAGGGGTTGTCGGCGTACATCTTGTCCCACCGTAGCCAGTCCGGGTCGCCGGGACAACCGTCACCCGGTTGGGGGAATGCCGGCGTCGCCGTGGTGATGTCCGCCGGTTGTTTTGTCGTATTTTTGCTCGTTTATTGCGACTTTCCTGCCCTTGCCATGGACCGCGCCGGGCATCATGATGCCCGGCTCCGGTCCCCTCTGAACAGGACTCTCCCCGCGATGCTGCGCACGGTCTCAACAGCCAGCCTGCGCCGGGCTGCCCTCGCCCTCGCGGGCCTGCTCACACTGGCGCCCGTATCTGCCCCGCTGGCCGCAGCCGAGGATACCGCCACCACCCCGGGCGCTTTGACGATCAGCCACCCCTGGGCAAGGGCTTCGGCCGGACGGGCGGCTGCCGGCGCGGCCTTCATGACCATCACCAACAGCGGCCCCGACGACAGCCTGATCGCCGCCAGCGCCGACGTGTCGGAGGTGGTGGAACTGCACACCCACATCAAGGACGGCGAGGTCATGCGCATGCGCCGGGTCGAGTCGATCGCCGTTCCGGGCGGCACCGACACCGTGCTTCAGCCCGGCGGCCTGCACGTCATGTTCATCGGCCTGCACGCGCCGCTGGAGGAGGGACGAACCTTTCCGGTCTCCCTGACCTTCGAGCAGGCCGGCACGCTGGACGTCTCCGTCACCGTGAAGGGTGTCGGCGCGATGGGCAGGGACCATGGCAGGGACCATGGCGGGGACAGCACGGCTCCCACCCGGTAGGTCGCCGCGAGTCGGCCCGGGCGGCCTCCCCCCGGCGGCGGCCATTCGGATCGCACATGCGCGGAGCCCGGCTCGCGCCGTTCAAGTGGCGCGGCAAAAATCATCAAGACGCCAGGTGACCCAGAGCGCCGGCTCCCGGATCAGAACGCGCCGCCCCTTGATGACCGGAGCCGGAGCCGCGGGCGCCGGCCGCTCCCCCCATCATCAGGCCCCGGAGAGCGCGGGATCGCGGCGCGGGAGTCATCGTCTCGACCCGAACACCGGCCAGTCCGGCGGTTCAGCCCGCCACTGTTCCCAAAATGAAAAACCGCCCGGTCGGCGTGTGCCGAGCGGACGGTTTTCCAAAGGTACGGTCCTGCGACCAGGCAGCGCGGGGTTCAGCCCCCCCGCGAGCCCGATCAGGGCTGGATCAGCCCATCCACGCGGTCGCGTAACGGTCGGAACCGAACAGCACGGCCAGGTGAACGACAATGCCCAGAACGAACAGGCCGATGAAGAAGCCAACAAGGCCTTCCTTCGGGGTGACGATCTGCCAGAAGCGCCAGTCTTCGTTGAAGAAATTCGGGAGCATCAGCTTTCTCCACAATCTGCGGTGTGTTGGACCAGGATCATACGCGGGCCGTCAGGCCACGCCATGAGATGGTATCAGGCGGGTTGATCAGGCCGCAGGCAGACCCTGCCAGAAGGGCACCCAGGCATAGACCAGGAAGTGCGCCAGCAGGCAGAGAGCGAAGAAGACCTGGCCACCGCGCTGGAACATCGCGTGGAACGCCTTGGCTTCGTCGTCGGTCAGACCGGTACGGTTCAGGTTCTTGTAGCTCGTGACGGGAGCAGGTGCATCAGCCATTAGTTTTCCCCTCAGCAAGGATGGATCATATACAATCCGATCAGGATGGGGCCGGGCTCCTCCGAAGAGGTGGACCCACGAGGGAGCGGAACCTTGGTTTAGGTGGCGCCCTCTGTCCCCCCGATCCGATTAAGGTTTTCTCACATCCCGACCGGAGTGTCAACGCCGGTTTTCACTTTCCATGTCACTTTTTCCTGACACCTTCGAAACGTCCCTCCGGCGGGCCGGAAAACCGCGCTATTTCGGCTCCAGCCGCAGGGCGCCGTCCAGGCGCAGGACGGACCCGTTGAGCATGGGGGTCTCGATGATCGCGCGCACCATGCGGCCGAATTCCGGCGGCTCGCCCAGGCGGTGCGGGTGTTGGGTCTTCTTGATGAGGGCGTCATAGATGTCCGCCGGCAGGCTGTCGAACATGGGGGTCTGGAACAGCCCCGGCGCGATGCACATGACACGCACGCCTGATCGCGCCAGGTCGCGCGCCGCCGGCAGGGTCAGCGCGGCCACTCCCCCCTTGGAGGCCGCATAGGCCGCCTGCCCGACCTGGCCCTCGGTGGCGGCGATCGAGCCGGTATTGACGATCACGCCGCGCTCATGCTCGGCGTCGGGCGCCAGCTCGACCATGGCGGCGGCGGCCTGGCTCATGACGTTGAAGGTGCCGAT
>CAYFTQ010000321.1:0-3760 GCA_964346035.1 uncultured Roseospira sp.
CCGGTGCTGGGGTCCCGGGCAACGGCGCGTCAAAGCCCGGCGCCCGGGTGCCGGTCAGGGCGCGGATGGTCGCGACCACCGCCGCCCCATCGGCCACCACCAACACGGCGGGCGTGGCGCCGACCGTGACGCCCAGGCCCCTCAGGACGGCACCGGCGGCGGCGCCATGCGCCGAGGTAACCGGATCGGCGATCACCAGGCGGGAGACCCGCAGCGGCGGTCCCAGCACCCGGCCGTCATCGTCCACCAGCTCCGGCTCCGGGGACCACAGCACCAGCCGCCCCGCCCCCAGGGACACGGACGAGCCCGGCACGGTCATGCCGGCCGCCTCGGCCCGCGCCGGACGCAGGGCATCACCGGACAGGAACACATCAAAGCCGGCGCCATTGACAAGCTGCGCGTAAAGCCGCCCAGAGGCCCCCGCTGTCACCACCACATCGTGCCCCGTGCGGGCGGAGAAGCGCCGCGCGATAACCTCGGCCGCCGGCAACAACCCGGTCGAGACCGCCACGCGCACCTCACCAGCCAAGGCGGACGCGGGTGGGCTCGCCCACGCCGCCGCCAGCGCGATAAAAGCGCGAACCAGGGTCGCCAATCGCCGTCGCGTCACATCCAGTCTCCCTTCCGCAGCGAAACCGGATCAGCCGGGAAACTGAACCGGAACCGGCTTCGCGCCCGCCGGCTTGCAGCCGAAATCACGATCCAGATCGGGATCAATCAGTTCCGGCGCCGCCGTGGCCCGCAGATAGGCCACGACACCATCGCGTTTCTCGGGCTTGATGAAGGACCAGGTGAAGAAAAGGCCGCCCCGGCTCTCGAACCGCGACAGCTCGCGATGATCCTGAAGCCGTTCGACCGCCGCGCCCAGGTCTCGCGCAGCCCCGAAGTAGACCCACCCGGGCTGCATGCCGCGATGAAACACCACGAACACGCCGCCCAGTCCTGCAAGCCGCGGGCGGCCCGGCTTCATGGCGATGAGGCGATGGAACCTCTGATTGGACTGGCGCTGCCAGACGGGGTCCGGCGGCGGCTTTTCGTTGTCCCCGAACAGAAACGAAAGGAAGGACATGGCGGCGGGGTCTCCTTGCGCCGAACGGTCTCGACGGGTCATGATGCCGCACAGGCTGTCGCCTGTTTACGGCAGTGGCATGGCGGCGGCAATTGTGCACTACGCTTGCCAAGCTTGCCCATCGCGGCGCCATCCGGAGAGGTCATGAACCCTGGCCCCGACCCGCGCGCACCCAGCGCCACCGACATCATCGCGCTGCTGGACCTGCGACCACATCCCGAGGAAGGCGGGTTCTATCGCGAGACCCATCGGGACGCCCTGGTCCTGCCCGGCCACGCCCTGCCCGAGGACCGCCACGGGGGCACCCATCGCAGAGCGTCCACCGCCATCTATTTCCTGCTGACGGCGGAGACCCTGTCGGCCCTGCACAGGGTTTCCAGCGACGAGATCTTTCATCACTACGCCGGCGACCCGGTCGAACAACTGCGCCTGTTTCCCGATGGCCGGCATGAGGTAGTGACCATCGGCAGCGACCTGATCGCCGGCCAGCGCCCGCAGGTTCTGGTCCCCGCCGGGGTCTGGCAGGGGGCACGGCTGCACGCCGGCGGACGCTGGGCGCTGATGGGATGCACCGTCGCGCCCGGTTTCGAGTTCGAGGACTACGAGCACGGCGAACGCACCGCCCTGACGGCCGGCTGGCCCGCCGCCGCCGACATGATCGCCGCCCTGACCAACCAAGGGCCGACGCACGAGGTCCGCGATGATTCGCCATGACATGCCGCTGTTCCGTCCGCCGTCCGAGGGCAACAACCTGATCATCCAGGCCACGCTGGGGTGCAGCTTCAACCGCTGCGCCTTCTGTTCCATGTACCGGACCAAGAGCTACCGGCCGCGCCCGCCGGAGGCCGTGTTCGCCGACATCGACGCCGCCGCGCGCGCCTGGCCGTCGGCGCATCGGGTGTTCCTGGCCGACGGCGATGCCCTGACCCTGCCCACGGACCCGCTGCTGGCGATCCTGGAGCGACTTCGCGCCCGCCTGCCCGCGCTGGCGCGGGTGTCGTGCTATGCCACGCCGGCCAATCTGAACGGCAAGAGCCCGGAGGATCTGACCCGCCTGAAGGCGGCCGGCCTGACGCTGGTCTATCTGGGCGTCGAATCGGGCTCGCCCGACATCCTGCGCCGCATTACCAAGGGCGCCACGGCGGACGGCATCGCCCGCGCGATCGGCAAGGCCCGCGACGCCGGCATCAAGGTCTCGGCCACCGTCATTCTGGGCCTGGCCGGGGCGGAGGCATGGCACGAGCACATCAGCGCCACCGCCACCCTGATCAACCGGGCGCCGCCCAACTACCTCTCCACGCTCCAGCTCTTCCTGGAGCCGGATCGGGTTGGTCCGTTCAAGGAGCAGATGACCCGCGACGGCCGGACATTTACACCGCAGGACGACGCCGCCATCCTGACCGAACAGCGCCTGTTCCTGGAATTGATGGCACCGCCGGCGCCGGTCATTTTCCGCTCCAACCATGCCTCCAACGCGCTCGCGCTGGCCGGTACGCTGCCGAAGGACCGAGACCGCCTGCTGGCCGAAGTGGACAGCGCCCGCGCACGCATGAGCGGGCCCGGCTGGCGCCCTGCGGCCCTGCGGGCGTTGTAGCGTGACGGCGCCGCTCTATCCCTCTGCCGGGAGGCGCGGCCTGCGATGCCTGTCCCACCAGGCCAGACGCTTGCGGATCTCGCGCTCGAAGCCCCGATCGGGCGGATCGTAGAAGCGCTGGCGCTCCATTCCGTCCGGAAAGCAGTCCTGACCGGCGAAGCCGTCCTCGGCATCATGGTCGTACTGATAGCCGGCGCCGTACCCCAGGTCCTTCATCATGCTTGTGGGCGCGTTCAGGATGTGCATGGGCGGCATCAGCGAGCCGGTCTCGCGCGCGCTGGCCCGTGCCCGATTGAAGGCACGATAGGCGCCATTGCTCTTGGGCGCGGTGCCCAGATAGACGACAAGCTGGGCGATGGCCAGATCGCCCTCCGGACTGCCCAGACGGTCAAAGGTCTCCCATGCCGCGATGGCCTGCTCGACCGCGCCCGGCTCGGCCAGGCCGACGTCCTCGACCGCGAAGCGGGTCAGCCGCCGCAGGATATAGGCCGGGTCGTCGCCGCCTTCCAGCATGCGTGCCAGCCAGTACAGCGCTGCATCGGTATCAGAGGCCCTGAGCGACTTGTGCAGGGCGGAAATGAGGTTGTAGTGCTCCTCGCGGTCCTTGTCGTAGACCGGCGCGCGGCGCTGCGCCATCCTGGCAAGTCCCGCCGGGTCCAGCGGCGCCATGCCCTGGTCCCCGGTCTCGGCCCCGGACTCGGGCTCGGACTCGGCCTCGGCCAGGGCGAACAGCGATTCCACCAGCGTCAGCAGGTAGCGCCCGTCGCCGTCGGCCATGCCGATCAGGGCGGCGCGCGCGGCCTCGGTCAACGGTAGCGGGCGGCCGGCGGCAACCTCCGCCCGCAACGCCAACCCCTCCAGCGCGCTTGCGTCCAGGCGCCGTAACACGAAGACCCGCATGCGCGACAGCAGGGCGGCGTTCAACTCGAAACTCGGGTTCTCGGTGGTGGCGCCGACCAGCACCACCGTTCCGTCCTCCACATAGGGCAGGAAACCGTCCTGCTGGGCGCGGTTGAAGCGGTGGATCTCGTCCACGAACAGCAGCGTGCCCCGGCCCAGCGTGCGGCGCCGCTCACGCGCCGCCTGGAACACCTTGC
>CAYFTQ010000322.1:0-3757 GCA_964346035.1 uncultured Roseospira sp.
GGACAACGTGCTGTTCTATGCAACCTCGAACCGGCGCCACCTGTTGGCCCGCGACATGGTCGAGAACGAGCAGTCAACCGGCCTGCACGCCGGCGAGGCGGTGGAGGAAAAGGTCTCGCTGTCCGACCGCTTCGGGCTGTGGCTGGGCTTCCACAACGTCGATCAACCGACCTTCGTCGCCATGGTCACGGCCTATGTCCGCCACCACGGCCTGGATATCGATGACGAGACGCTCAAGCGCGAGGCCATCCAGTGGGCCACCACGCGCGGCAGCCGGTCCGGTCGCGTCGCCTGGCAGTACATCCAGGACCTGGCGGGACGGCTGGGACAGCCGCTCGATCCCTGAAGGTCCCGAAATCGAAGTGGCCGCTATCCTATCGCGCCCGCCGGTTGTGCTCCGGCAACAGGCCCTGCGGGCGCAGGATCAGAATGACCTGAAGCAGCACCCCGATCAGCAGTACGCGCAGAGCGCCGGCCTGGGTGGAGTACTCGGCCCCCAGGGCGTCGGTCAGGAACTGGGTCGCCGACCACAGGATCCAAATCGCCAGCGCACCCAACAGAGCGCCCCGATTGTTGCCGGCGCCGCCGGCGATCAACATCACCCAAACCAGGAAGGTGCCGTACAGCGGCATGAAGGCCTCGGGACTGATGAACCCGATGAAGTGGGCATACAGGCCGCCGGCCATGCCCATGATGGCCGAGCCAAGAACAAAGGCCTGAAGGCGGAACCGCGCCACGTCCTTGCCCGCCGCCAGCACGCCGTCCTCGTTCTCACGGATGGCGCGCAGCACGCGGCCCCAGGGCGCGCGCCGGGCGCGCTCCACGAGCCAGTAGGCCAGCAGCACGAAGGCCGCGATCACCGCCAGCGAGATCAGCGGACTGGCGCCCAGCGTCTCGACAAAGGGACGAGGAATCCCCGGAATGCCGCGCACGCCGTTGGTCAGCCAATCCTCGTTCTTGAGCGCGAGGCGGATGATCTCGGCGATCCCGATGGTTGCGATGGCCAGATAGTCCGAGCGCAGCCGCATGGTGACCCAGCCGATCGCTACCGCCACGACGGCCGAGGCCACCATGGCGCCGGCGATGCCGACCAGGAACGGCAAGTCAAACCCGCCCAGGTGGTTGCCTGAAGCGTCCGTGGTCAGAATGGCGCCGGCGTAGGCCCCGACGGCGAAAAAGCCGGCCACGCCAATATTGATCTGCCCGGTCAAGCCATACTGCACGTTCAGACCCAGCGCCAGGACGGCATAGATCATGGCCTGGGTCAGGAAGAAGATGCCATAGGTCAGCAGGCCGCCCATTTCCATCACGGGTTCCCCTTGAACAGGCCCTGCGGGCGCACGATCAGCATGAGCACCATAAGCGCGAACGCCACCGCCGGCTTGTAGGTCGGATTGATGACCATGGTCGAGAGTTCCATCGCAAGCCCGATCACCATGCCGCCGGCGATGGCGCCATAGGGCCGCCCGATACCGCCCAGGATGGCGGCGGCGAACACCGGCAGCAGCAGCGACCAGCCCATCACCGGATGCAGCCGCGTGTCCATGCCCAGGAACATGCCGGCCACCGCCGCCAGCCCACCGCCGACGGCCCAGGTGACCATGATGACACGCTCCGACGGGATGCCGGAGACCAGCGCCAGGTCCATGTTGTCGCTCATGGCCCGCATGGCCTTGCCCATCTTGGTGCGGGTCAGGAACAGATGCAGCGCCGCCACCAGCGCCACCGCGCCCAGAACGATCCAGACATGATCGGGCTTGATGGCCAGATCCCCGACCCGCCAAGGCATCTGGATGCCCGAGGCATAGACCAGTTGGTGCGGTCCCCAGACAAGCTGGACCACGCTGCGCAGGGCAATGGCGATGCCGAAAGACGAGATCAACAGGATCACCGGCGTGGCCCGCCTGAGATGGCGATAGACGGTCTGGTCAACGCCGATGGCAAGCAGGGCCGCGCCGACGACGGCGAACGGCGCCGAGGCCCAGAGCGGGAATCCCAGTCCCGCGACCAGCGAGAAGGCGAAATAGGCGCCCATGGTCATGAGGTCACCATGGGCGAAATGGGCAAAGCGCAGGATGCCGAAGATCAGCGACACACCGATGGCGCCCAACGTCAGGATGCTGCCCAGCACCACGCCGTAGATCACCAGTTGCAGGATTTCGGTCAGCATCGGCGCTCTCGGCTCCCTCGTGTCAACCGCCCAGAAACATCTCGGCCACGTCCTTGCTGGCCAGCAGGTTGGCGCCGGTATCGTCGACCCGGTTGCGGCCCATGGTCAGCACATAGCCGCGATCACACACCGCCAGGGCCTGCTTGGCGTTCTGCTCAACCATCAGGATGCCGATGCCGGCCGCGTTGATCTGGCGGATGCGCTCGAACGTCTGGTCGATGAAGATCGGCGACAGGCCGGCGGTGGGTTCGTCCAGCAGCAGCAGCTTGGGATCCAGCATCAGCGCCCGGCCCATGGCCAGCATCTGCCTCTCGCCCCCCGACATGGAGCCCGCCACCTGATCGTGCCGCTCTCCCAGACGCGGAAAAAAGCGATAGATCCGTTCCATTTGCGGACGGATATCATCATTCCGGATGAAGGCGCCCATCTCCAGGTTCTCCTCCACGGTCATGGAGGGAAAGACGTTGTTTTCCTGCGGCACGTAAGAGATGCCGCAGGCAACGACCTGGTCCGGCCGCAGGGTGGTGATGTCGCGCCGTTCGAACAGCACGGCGCCCTCGCGGATTTTCACCAGCCCGAAGGCGGCCTTCATCAGGGTGGACTTGCCAGCGCCATTGGGGCCGATGATGACCACCATTTCACCCGGCTCCACCCGCAGATCGACACCGTGCAGGATGTCGGCGCCGCCATAGCCGCCGGTCAGCCCCTCGATGGCCAGCAGGCTCATGGCCGCCACTCCTCTTCGGTGTCGGTGTCGGTGTCGGCCTCTCCATCGGGTCTTGCGGTTGCCGCGTCGCCCGTGGTCATGGACGACACGCCGCGCCCGGAGACACCGCCGCCAAGGTAGGCGTCCTGGACCTCGGTATTGGCACGGATTTCGTCCATGGCGCCCTGCATCAGAACCTGCCCCTGGGCCATCACCACCACAGGATCACAGAGCTGCGCGATCAGATCCATGTCGTGTTCGATCAGGCAGAACGTATAGCCGCGTTCGGTGTTCAGCCGCCGGATCGAGTCGCGAATGCTGTTCAGCAGGGTCCGATTGACGCCGGCGCCGGGTTCGTCCAGCAACACCACCTTGGCATCAATCATCATGGTCCGCCCCAATTCCAGGAGCTTTTTCTGACCGCCCGAGAGGTTGCCGGCCAGTTCGTCGGCGACATGGGTCAGATTGAGGAACTCCAGCACCTCATCGGCTTTTTCTCCGACGCGGCGGTCCTCCCGGCGCACCTTGCCCCAGCGGAACCAGGCCTGCGGCAGGCTCTCGCCGGCCTGACCGGGCGGCACGACCAACAGGTTGTCGCGTACGGTCATGCGGGAGAATTCCCTGGGAATCTGAAACGTGCGCACCAGACCGCGATGGAACAGTTTGTACGGTGGCAGCCCGGTGACATCCTCACCGTCCAGCAGCACCCGGCCCTCGTCGGCCTTCAGGAAGCCGGCCAGGATCGAGAACAGCGTGGTCTTGCCGGCGCCGTTTGGGCCGATCAGGCCCGTGATGCCACCCCGGGCGACGGTGAAATGGACGTTGTCCACCGCTCGCAGGCCGCCGAACGCCTTGGAAATGCCTTCGATCTGGATCACGGG
>CAYFTQ010000323.1:0-3734 GCA_964346035.1 uncultured Roseospira sp.
GCGGGCCGGCCGGCCGGAGTGGCCGTGGCCGGCGCGGCGACGGCCTCGGCCGATTCCGGTGCCGCCGTGGTGGACGATGCCACCAGCGCGCTGGTCAATCTGGGCTATGGCCGCGCCGAGGCCTGGGCGGCGGCGTCAGCGGCGGCGCGGGCGATGGCGGATGCCGCCACGGCCGAGGGCGTGATCGGCGCCGCGCTGAAGGCGATGGCGCAAGGCGAACCGTCCGGCCGGCAGGGCGGCGGCTGACGCCAAGGCTGGTCCGAGGCCCGGCCGTCCGCCCTGGATGGCGCCCCGCGCAGAGTATACCCGGCCAGGACAATCCCCAGCGCCAGCCAGAAAATGCGTTGATAGGCCATTTCGTGGACCAACGAAAAGGTCCCGAAGATCGCCAGGCACAGCAGCAGCGCCAGGCGCCAGTCGTCCCCGGGGGCGAGACCCCGGCGCAACGCCGCCCAGACCAGCCCGGCAAAAGCCAGGACGAAGACCGCCGTGCCGAGCAGGCCGGTTTCCGCCAGCAGCCAGACGGCCGTGTTGTGGATGACCAGCGCGGCGGTCTCCGGGTCCTGATAGGTCGCGACGTAGCTGCCCAGGCCGGCACCGATCCAGGGATGGTCCAGCCACAGCCGGAAGCCCAGGGCGATGCTCTCCCAACGCAGGATTTCCCCAGAAGACCAGAACAGCTTCAAGACGAAAAACCCTGGCAGGCCTCCGCGACCGTCCTGGTCCGCCGGCATGCCGGCCAAAAGCCAAAGGGCGCTCTCCCACAGCCAACGCGCCACGGCCGCGATCCAGGCCGCGAGGTCCGTGATCAGGGGCCAGGCGAGATGCACAAGGGTCCTTGCCACGTCAACGAGCGCCGGGACCGCAGCCATGAACACGACCAATCCGGCGGCGACGGCAAGGCCGATCAGGCAGGCGCGCCGGGTGCGCGGCGAAACGGCCATCAGGTAGACGAGAACCAAGGCCAGCGTGCCGATGCCCGCCCGGCTCTGCGACGCCCAGACCCCGAATATCGCGAACCCGACGGACAGCCTGACGGCCCAGACGTACAGCCGCCGCCGCCCCTCGACATGCAGCAGAGGCACGGCCAGCGCCAGCGTGATCAGCGCGGCGAAGGCATAGGCGTTGCGGTTGCCGGAGAAACCCTGGAAGATTGCGCTGGTATTCAGCCGGATCAACTCGCTCAACGCCAGTGTCCGCATGGTGGTCTCGACCAGAACGACGACCGCCAGGGTGAACAGCAGCGTCTCCACCAGACGGCGCTGTCCGGCGCGCCCGCCGATGGCGACAAGATAGGCTCCAGCGGACAGGTAGCCCATCAGGATGACCCATCCGAGCAGCCGGTTGTTGAGCGCCCAGGAGGTGACCCCGAAGTCGATCACGCCGCGCGCGAAGGATAACACGATAACCGCCGTGCACAGGCCCAGGGCGGGGATCATCCAGCGAACCCGAAAATCCGGCATGCGGCGGTCCGTGATGGTGTGCAGGGCCAGCACGGTGAGGGCCAGCAGCGCGATCGGGTCGGCCAGGTTCAGGTTGATCGGGGTGTCCCGGACCTGGCTGTGGAACTGGAAAAAGATCAGCACGGAGGTCGCCAGGCCCAGTATCCACGCTCCGGCCACGTCGGCCAGCTTTCGGGCCGGGTTCGCTGTGGCCCCGGCCCCGGCCTCGGCCTGTGCGGCGGGCGCAGCGTCCGTCGGCGCCAGAACCCCGGCCCGGCGCACCAGCAGAACCGGCGACAGGCCCAGGATGGCGAGCGTGGACAGCACGCCGACGGTGACGGATGCCACGGCGGCGTCCGCAGGGCCGACCCCCAGTTGACCGAACGCCCAGATGGCGGCCAGCTCGCGAACACCCCAGCCATTGATCGATACGGGCAGGGCGGCGGCGAAGGAGACGATGGCCGATGCGGCAAAGGCGTCCACCAGACCAACCTGAGGCGCCACAGCGCGCAGGATGACCACGAACGCTCCCAGCATGGCCGCCCAGCCAAGGATGGACAGCAACGCAGAGCCGATCAGCAGGAGCCCCGTCCTGCGCGCCAACAGCCGACTGACCAGCGCCTTTTCGATGCGCGTGCCGGCGACCACGAACGACACCAACGCCGCAAGAAGGGCGGCGCCCAGCAGCGGCAGAATCTGAACCTGATTCAGGATGTCGTCCAGGATATTGGTGGAGAACACCGTCAGAACGCCGCCCAGAAAGCCGGCCAGCCCCACCCCGGCGACAAGGGCGCGTTCTATCAAGGTGGTCAGGGCCAGGGTCGCCGGTCGCAGGCCATGCGCCGCCAGGATGCTCTGTCGGCCCGCAATCTGGCCGACAAGCTGGATCAGCACCAGACTGCCGAGGTGGCCAGCCATGTTGGCCTGCAAGGCGCGCAGCCATTTCAGGTCGCGCGCAAAAGAGCGGATCAGGAAAAAGAAGCGGCTGGCCGAAACGAACTGCGTGACCACGATGCAGCCGAGTGCGACAAGGAGCGCGCCGGGCGACAGGTCCCTGACGGCCCGAAAAACCTGCTGCCAATCCAGCACGAAAATGCAGACGATCAGAAACAGGCCAATAAAAACAAGGCCGATCCAATAACGCTTTCCGCTTGCTATTCTAGAAAGATGGCTCAATTGGACCGAACCTCTAAGTTCCCGGCGCCCATGCACAGGCGCCAAAAGCGAATTGCCGGCTTACTCACGTGGCTCCGGTGGTGGTGAGATCTGGCGTGACGGAGCGGTTTCCAGACACAATATGTGGGGCCGGCTTATTCCTCTGCGTCCGGTTGGCACCGGCGGCGGCGGTGGGGCGGCAAGTCTCTGCGCACCCCTCATCATGGGGTCCCCGGATGCAGGGGGATAAGCCGGATGTGGGGAACGCCGGAGCCAAGTGAACAAGCCGGCCGAATGTATGGTCGCACCTTCACGGACACATGAGACCTGGACAGGCTGTCCAGGTGGGAAACTTGGCCGCCTTGTGGACATTCCGGCCCGGCGCTGGAACTCGACGACGTCTCGCAGGTCATTACCACAGGTCTCGCGCGCCGATCCACCGGGAATGGGGCGTCCGGCGGACCCTCCGGGCGGGGCCTCCGGACGCGACGGTCCGGCGCCCGGCCTGCCGGGGCAGGGGGCTTGGCGCCGCGATCGATTCCGGCGATGCTCTCGCGCCAGGGCGCCGGTGCCGTCAAAGGGTGGGCGCGGCCCCGGACGGCGGTGCAGAGGTGGGGATGGTCGCGACATGACGGGTTGGACGACAGCAACGGCAAGGACGCCGGCGACGGTGCCGGCACGCGCCGGCGCGTCCGCGACGTGGGGCGCCAAGACGGCGGGACCGTCCGCATGACCCCGGGGGCCGCCGAGGACCCTGGTGCCGGCCGCCTGGTGGACGGTACGGCCCATCGGGAGGACAGCGGCGACGTCGCCCTCAGGCCGCGCGCCTTCGAGGACTTCGTCGGTCAGTCCCTGGCGCGCGAGAACCTGCGCGTTTTCGTGGAGGCCGCCCGTGCGCGCGGCGAGGCCATGGACCATGTTCTGCTGCACGGTCCGCCCGGTCTGGGCAAGACCACTCTGGCGCAGATCATCGCGCGGGAACTGGGCGTCGGTTTTCGTGGCACCGCCTCCCGCGTCGTCGGCGTGGCCAAAGCCTACACCACCCGCGTGGGCAAGGGACCGTTTCTCACCGAGTTACTGGATGAGGTCGGCGATCAGATTCGGGATATGGGCAATGAGTATGGGACGACGACGGGC
>CAYFTQ010000324.1:0-3714 GCA_964346035.1 uncultured Roseospira sp.
GCTGCGGGCGCTGGGCGACGCGGGACTGACCCGCCTTCTGGTGGAAGGCGGCGGGCATCTGATCGGGGCGCTGCTGACGGCGGATCTGGTGGACCGCCTGGCCTGGTTTGTCGCGCCGCGGCTGCTTGGCGACGAGGGGCGACCCGCCGTGCGAGGGTTCGGGGTTGACCGGCTGGCCGATTGCGCCAATTTTGCCGCCTTGGACTGGCGTGCCGTGGGGCCTGACGGCTTGTTGCGGGCGCGTCGTTGACCCCGGGGCGGCGTGGCCGTCTCCGGCACGAAGAAAACTACGGCACGAAGAAAAAAGGGTGTGGACCTCATGTTCACCGGCATCATTACGGACCTTGGACGGGTGCGCCGCATCGACCGCGACGGCGAGACTCGCTTCGAGATCGCCACCGCCTACGAGACCGCAGGCATTCCCCTCGGCAGTTCCATCGCCTGCAACGGCTGCTGCCTGACGGTGGTGGAAACAGGGCCGGACTGGTTCGCCGTCCAGGCCTCGACGGAAACCCTTGGGGTGACCACCCTTGGTGCCTGGGCCGAGGGCACGCCGGTCAATCTGGAACGTGCCCTGGCCCTGGGTGACGAACTGGGCGGGCATATCGTCTCGGGCCATGTGGACGGGCTGGCGCGGGTGGTCGAGCGGCATCCGGACGGCGAATCCTTCCGGTTCTCCTTCGAGGTGCCGGATTCTCTCAAGGGGCTGATCGCCGGCAAGGGCTCGGTCGCGCTGGATGGGGTGTCTCTGACCGTCAACGCGGTCGAGGACACCCGCTTCGGCGTCAACATCATTCCCCACACGGTGTCGGTCACGACCTTCGGAGTGCTGGCGCCGGGCGATGACGTCAATCTGGAAATCGACATGCTGGCGCGCTATGTGGCCCGCCTGCTGGACACACGGGCCTGAGAGCCAGGGGAGAGCGGGCGTGAACGCCACTCATTCGGTCAACACCACCCATACCGACTTTCGCGACTTCATGGCTGCGCCAGAGGAGATCCTGGAAGACGCCCGCAACGGCCGCCTGTTCATCCTGGTGGATGACGAGGACCGCGAGAACGAGGGCGATCTTGTCATCCCCGCCCAGATGGCCACGCCGGACGTCATCAACTTCATGGCCAAGCATGGGCGCGGTCTGATCTGCCTGGCCCTGACCGGTGATCGCTGCCGCGCTCTTGGTCTGCCGCTTATGCCGCAGCAGAACAGTTCGCGCCACGGCACCGCGTTCACGTATTCCATCGAGGCCAAGGAAGGCGTCACCACCGGCATTTCGGCCTCTGACCGCGCTCATACCATCGCCGTGGCCATCGATCCGTCCAAGGACAAGGGCGACATCGCCACACCGGGCCATGTTTTTCCCCTGATGGCGCGCGACGGCGGCGTTCTGGTGCGTGCCGGCCATACCGAGGCCGCCGTGGATGTCGCCCGTCTGGCCGGCCTGATCCCGGCCGGCGTGATCTGCGAGATCATGAATGACGACGGTTCCATGGCGCGCATGCCGGACCTGGTGGCCTTCGCGCAGCATCATGGGCTCAGGATTGGCGCCATCGCCGACCTGATCGCGCACCGCCGCCGTACCGAGCGGCTGGTCCGGCGCGAGGTGGAAAGCGATTTCTGCTCCGACTATGGCGGCGCCTGGCGTCTGGTTGTTTACATCAACACGGTCACCGGGGCCGAACATCTGGCGCTGGTGAAGGGCGCCATCGACTCCGCGCGGCCGGCCCTGGTGCGGATGCATGCCATCAACATCCTGGATGACCTGCTGCACGATGCCGGCAGTGGACGGGGCGACCTGTTGCATCGCGCCATGGAGGTCATCGGCGCCGCAGGCCAGGGCGTGATCGTGCTGATCCGCGAGGCGGAACAGGCCTACCTGTCGGGGCGCTTGCGCGCCCGTCGCGATGGCGACGCGGACGAGGGGCGTCTGGTGGACTACGGCGTTGGCGCCCAGATCCTGCTGGACCTGGGGGTGGAGGACATGATTCTGCTGTCCAACACGCATCGCCACATCATCGCCCTTGACGGCTATGGGCTGCGCGTGGTTGAGCAAAGGGCTCTTCTCGGGATGGAAGGATCAGGACCATGACCCAGGGCTCCCGCATCCTGGTCATCGAGGCGCCGTTCTACGAGGACATCTCGGATCACCTGTACCGGGGCTGCGTGCGGGAGTTGACCGCACGCGGGGTCGGCCACATGCGGGTCCGCGTGCCGGGCGTTCTGGAACTGCCGGCCGTGGTTCGTTATGCCGTCCGGACCATGGAATTCCGGACCACCGATCACCGCTATTCGGGCTATGTCCTGTTGGGCTGCGCCATTCGGGGCCAGACCGACCACTATGAACACGTGTGCCGGGAAGCCATGCATGCCATCAGCCGACTGGTGGTGGATTATTCGCTGGCCCTGGGGAACGGAATCCTCACCTGTCCCACGCGCGACCTGGCGATGGAACGCGCCCGCGTGGACGGTCGCGACTTCGGCGGCCAGGCCGCGCGGGCCTGCCTGCGCATGATCGAGGTCAAGCGCGAGCTTGGATTGTAACGCGGGCGTGCATGCCCGAACTGCCTGCGGCGCTCGGCCCAGGCCGGAAACGAACGGATCTCCATGACCAATTCCGCCCGACGGCGCGGTGCCGCCCGGTTGGCCGCCGTCCAGGCCCTCTACGCCGTTGCCGTGGGCGAGGGGCCGCTCGACGATATCCTGAAGGCCCTGCTGGATGGTCGCCTGGGTGGCCAGGCACTGGCCGACGTGCCCGATCCCGAGGGGGTGTTCGAGCCGCGCGAGGAAGCGCGGCCGCTGATTCCGTTCGATACCGGCCTGTTGACCCTGCTGGCGCGCGGCGCGGCGGCCCGCAGGACCAGTCTTGACGAGATGATCGACGCCTGCCTCAGCGGTGACTGGACGCCCGGCCGGTTGGAGGCCCTGGTTCGGGCCATCCTGCGCGTGGGGGTGTTCGAACTGACCTGCCTGGACGACATCCCGCCCCGTGTCACGGTGACGGAATACGTGGCCATCGCGGATGCCTTCTATGAGGGGGCGGAGGCACGCCTGGTCAACGCCGTGCTGGACCGCATCGGCCGCGAGGTCCATCCCGAGGCGTTCGCCGCGCGCTGAGGCCACGGCGGGGCGAGCAGGAGCCCGGACCATGACACGACGGGGTGAATTCGACCTTATCGCCAAGGTGTTCGCGCCTTTGGCCGGTGGCGACCCGGCGGCCGGTGGGCTGATGGACGATGCCGCCGTCCTGGAAGTGCCGCCGGACGGCGCCCTGACGGTTCTCAGCGTTGATACCCTGGTCGCCGGGGTCCATTTCCGTGTGCAGGACCCGCCCGGACGCATCGCCCAGAAGGCGTTGCGGGTCAACCTGTCGGATCTGGCCGCCATGGGTGCCCGGCCGCGCGGTGTCCTGCTGTCGGCGGCCTTTTCCGCGCGCGAGGATGACGCCTGGATCGACGCCTTCGCCGCCGGCCTGGGGGCCGACCTGGCGGCCTACGGCATCACACTGCTGGGCGGCGACACGGTGGCCACGCCGGGGCCGGCCAGCTTCAGCCTGACCGCCATCGGTCATGTTCCGCCCGATGCCGTCCTGCGGCGAAGCGGGGCGCTGCCGGGCCACCGGCTGTGGGTGTCCGGCTGCATCGGAGACGCCGCGCTCGGCCTGGCCAATATCGTCGCGGCTGAAGCCAAGGGCCATCTGCGTCAGATCGTTGGTACCA
>CAYFTQ010000325.1:0-3714 GCA_964346035.1 uncultured Roseospira sp.
GCCCACTGGATGAAGTCCGCGACGATCAGGAAATAGCCCGGAAATCCCATGGATTCGATGATGCCAAGTTCGTGGTCCAGGCGCTCCCGGTAGGGCCGGGCGGCCGCATCGCGTTCATGCTCTAGCATGCCCTGGCGGAAAACGTGCTTCCACAGGCGTTTGTTCAATCCGGCCTCAGCCAGCGCCCGCAAGGCCGCCGCCTCGCCCTGCTCCCCGGCGTTGCGGGCGTGCGGCAGGATCGGTTTGCGCCGCTCCGCCATGACGGCGCAGCGGCGCGCGATCACCAGCGTGTTGTCGCAGGCCTCCGGCAGGTCCGCGAACAGCGCGCGCATCTCCTCGGCGCTCTTGAAGGCGTGCTCGGGGGTCAGGCGACGGCGCTCCACCTCGTCCACGAAGGTCTTCTCGGCCATGCAGATCAGGACGTCGTGGGCCTCGTGCATGGCGCGATCGGGAAAGAACGGCTCGTTGGTGGCCACCAACGGCAGGCCCTTGGCGTGGGCCAGGTCGATCAGAGCCGGCTCGATACGCTCCTCGACGGCCATGCCGTGGCGCTGGACCTCGACATAGCATCGTCCGGGGAAGGCCGCCGCCAGGGCATCAAGGGCGCTGGCCGCCTCCGGCTCCCGCCCGTCGGCCAGCAGGCGCCCAACCGGTCCCCCGGCGCCCCCGGTCAGCAGCAGCAGGCCGTCCGCGTGTGCCGTCAGGTCGGCCAGCGAGACCTGTGGCCGCTCACCCGACGGCGTTTCCAGGAATGCCTTGCTGACCAGGGCCTGAAGATGCGCCAGCCCGCGCTCGTCCTGGGCCAGCAGGACCACCGCGTCCGGCTCCGGCGGCCTGGAGTCGCGCGGTCCCGAGCCCCGGCGCCGACCCTCGTCCGCATTGCGCAGCGCGATCTGGCACCCCACGATCGGCTGGACGCCGGCGTCCGCGCAGGCCACAGAGAACTCAAGCGCGCCGAACAGGTTGCCGGTATCCGTCAGGGCCACCGCCGGCATGGCCGCATCACGACAGAGGCGGACCAGATCCTTGACCGGGATGGCTCCCTCCGACATGGAATAGGCGGAATGCACACGCAAGTGGACGAAATCGGCATGGGCCATCGGGGTCCTCTCGGGGCGCGGCGGATTGGTCGTGCGGCGAACATGACGCCGGCCGGGCCGGGATGCTACCCCAAGGCTGTGTCTCCTGTCGCCCACCGGCGCGGGCGGGCGGGCGCCGGCGGCACCGACGTCGGATCGGACATGACTGGATAAACACTTGATGCCTCACCGTTTTACTGCGCCCGTTCGTGTCGGCGGGCTGGCCCTGGCCCTGACGGGACTGCTGATGGGTCCGGCGCCGGGCCGGGCGAGCGAGGGACCGACTCCGGCCCTGGCCGACGGCGCCGATGGGGCGGGCGACGCCACCATCCTGTTATGCACCACGCCGTGGGCACCCTTCGTGGAGACCATTCCTCCGCTGCGACCGCCCGGGCCCAAGCCCGACCCGGTGGTGTTGGGCTTCACGCCGCCATCGTCCGCGCCCCGGGCGGAGCAAACCGCCGAAGGCGTCGATCCAGCGGCCACAGACCGCCCCGCTGCGAACAGCGGAGAACCCATGGTGCTGCCGCCACCCGTGCCGGACGCCCTGAAGACGGAAATCTCGGCCGGGGACGAGGACGGGGACGAGGACAGGGACGAGGACGGGGACGCGCCAACGCAAACAGAAGCGCAGGCGGCCAGCGTAGGCTCGGTCGCGGTGGTGCCGCCCGATCCGCCACTATCCAAGCGCCTTGGACGACTGCTGGTGGCGCGGGCTGCGGAACGCCGCCGCCTCGCGGCTTCCGTGGCTGCGGACAACGCAACAGCCCTGGCCGACGAAGTCGCGCCGACCCCCGGCGAGTCGTCGTCACACGAGGCCGGACAGGGCGCCACCCCAATAGACGACAGCGACAGTCAGGCGCCCGCGCCTGCCGCCGACGGGGACCCCCCGGACGCGGAGGCAGAGGCTGCAAGCGAGCAACCTGCTCGCGCCGACCTCGAAGACCTTTCAATGCCGACCGCGCGCGCCCTGCTGCCACGCGGCCGTCCCGGTGGCCCGCTGAGTGAAATCGTGACCGCCACCTGCCGTGAGGCCGGGCTGAACTGCCGTATCGCGCTGGTGCCCTGGATGCGACCCCGCCGGCAGGTTGCCGACGGTCCCTGTGACGGTGTCTTCCCGATCGAGGCCAGCGACCAAAGGCGAGGGTTCATGACCTTCTCGAACCCCGTCGCGGCCAGCCGGCTGGCCTTCTTCACCCTTGGCGCCGACGTGCGTGAGATCGCCGACATGAGCGAGTATATCGTCCTCACGCAAGGACCCTCGGACATCGCCGACTCGGCCCGTCGGGCGGTCGAGAGAATCGACCGTGGCGCGCTGGTGCTGGGACCGGACATGGCCGACCTGGTGCGCCGGCTGAGCGGCCTGCACCCGTCCGACAAGGTGGCGCTATACGGCAACTACCACGCCATTCTTGTCCTCATGGAAGAGATCGACGACATCGCCATTCCGGCCTTGACTGTGGTTCCGCATAAGGAACAGCTTTTCCGCGTCGGCTTTTCACGCGATCGCGTCGCCCCTGGCGCCGTCAAGGCGTTCAACGCCGGGTTGCGGCGCGTTCTGGACAGCCCGGCCGGACGGGAAACCCTGGAAAGCGCCGACTTGAGCCCGTGACCCCGGCCGACCGGCAAGACTTGTCCGCCGACCCTACAGCAGGTGACCGCTCCGGCGCGCCTTGGCGCGCAAATACCCAAGGTTGTGGGCATTGGCGGGGAAGCTGTGCGGCACCCGTTCCACCACGTCGATCCTGTGGCGGGCCAGGGCGTTGACCTTGCGCGGGTTGTTCGTCATCAGCCGAACCCTGGCATGGCCCAGATGACGGAGCATTTCCGCCGCCGGAGAATAAATCCGTTCGTCATCGTCAAAGCCGAGCTGCTCGTTCGCCTCCACCGTATCCAGGCCGCCATCCTGAAGGTTGTAGGCCCTGAGCTTGTTGACCAGGCCGATTCCTCGCCCCTCCTGCGCCAGGTACAGCAGCAGGCCCGCGCCTTCGGCGGCGATGGCGGCGATGGCGCCGCGCAACTGCTCGCCGCAGTCACAGCGCAGTGACCCCAGCAGGTCGCCCGTGAAGCACTCGGAATGCAACCTGGTCAGCACAGCAACGCCAGGGTCCGGCTGTCCGATCACGATGGCCAGATGTTCAATACCGCCGTCGACCGGCCGGAAGGCGATCACCCGCGTATCCTCGGCGTCCGTCAGGGGAACACGCGCTTCGCTGACCGGGCGCAGTGCCCGCGCCGCCGCCTCGTGGTGGTCCAGGACGTCCTCGGCCAGCACCGCGTTGAGCCCCTGCGCGCGTGCCCATTCCACGGCCTCCAACGCCGGCCCGGGACAGGGCACCGCCACCGTGGCGGGCAAAAGGCGCGCCAGCTTGGCAAGGGCGACGCTGGCGCCGGCGCCGCTGTCGGCCGGCAGCGGCTCCACCGTTGTCCCGGGCGGCACCGCAGCCGTGGGTCCGGCGACCGGATCGCACAACAGGCTCAATCGTTCCCGCGTCATGGCCGCGCCGAGGTGGATACGGATTGCCCCCGGGCCGGGCGCGCTCAGACGCAGAACCGCGCCGCGTCGCGCCGTCATCAGCAGCGCGGGAGGACGCCCACCGCGAGCGGCTGGCCGCGGCCACGGCGGCGGTCGACG
>CAYFTQ010000326.1:0-3703 GCA_964346035.1 uncultured Roseospira sp.
AAGCAGTTCAACCGCCATCTGACCCAGGTCCTGGACGAACAGACCCGCCAGGCCGTCACCAAGTACGTCGGCGACGTCGATCCGGTGGAGGTCCTGGACCTGGCCCGCCGGGTGGCCAACCTGCGGGCGCGCTATGTGGCGACCTCGCTGGCCGCCGCCGGGGCCTCGGCGCCGCCGACCCGCGCCGAGGTGGACGACATGCGCTTCATGCGCGAGCGCATCGAAGAACTGGAGCACGCCCTGACCACCGTGCGCGAGGCCATCGCCAACGAGGTCGTCAGCGTCAGGAACGTGGTGGCGGACTAACGGTTCCCTTCCCTCCCCGGGTCGAGTCGCTGCGCGGCGCCCCTGCCGTTCGGCCGGCGTGGACCGTGTCAGGCCGCGCCCGCCGTCGGTGCCCTGCGTCGAGGCCTATGTCACCGCGCCCGGCCAGATGGCGGCGCGCTGAAGCCGCGCGTCGTCTTCCTGGACGGCCGGCCCGAGCCCTGCGACCGAAGCCCGAGGGCTATGCCCGCTCGCGGCAGAGGGGTACACTCGGGTCCGCCAAGCGCCTTGTCCGCGCGCCCCTCCCCGGCCCCATCCAGGAAGGATTCCGATGCCCGCCGCAGACCTGCTCCCCAACGCCGACGACCTCGACCGTGAAATCGAGGCCGAGTTCCGTGACGACGCTGCCCAGGCCCTGGCCCGCATCGAAGTGATCCTGGAAAACGCCCGCAACGGTACCGTCACGGGCAGCGAAGCGGCCCGAACCCTCCGCCAACTCGTGCGCACCCTTGGTACGCAGGCTCCCGTCGGGGTGCTGCCCGGCGCCCGCCTGGTGCTGCGGCGCTTGGACGATTACCTCGGACCGCTGGCCGACCTGACACCGGCCCATCTGGACGACGTGCGGTCCTTCGCAGACCGCCTGGAAGACGCGCTGGAAGGCCGCCTTGAAGGCGCCGACGCGACCGCCCGCATGGTCCGCGAACTGCCGATCAAGCGGAACTTCGATATCGATTTCGAGGTCGTCATCCCGCGCCCGGTCGAGGTGCTGCTGGTCCTGCGCGAGCGCGCCGGCGCCCACCTGGTGGAACGCGAACTGGCCGCCTGCGGCCTGCGCAGCACCAACGTGCGCATCCCGTTCGAGGCGTTCGAGCAAGCCTTTCGCGGCCGCCCGGACCTGATCATCGCCGGTCAGGAAATCGGCGAGCTGACCGGCGTAGACCTGGCCTGCGCCTTCGCCGCCATGCCGCACACCCGTTCCATCCCGTTCGCGCTGCTGACCAGCTATGAATGGGGCCATCCGGCCCTGAAGGATCTGCCGCCCCGCGCCGCCCTGCTGAAGAAGGGACCCAGCTTCGGCGACGATCTGGCCCTGGCCCTGTCACGCTTCGGCATCATGTAGCCCGGTCCCCGCGGGTCAGGGATGATCGCGGTCGGCCTGGCCGAGCCCAAGCAGCGCCGGCAGGTCGACATGGGCCGCCAGATGGCCGGCGAGCGCATCCAGCGTCGCCTCTGTACGGGCCTCGAACGCCGAACCCTGGCGCCGGCCCGGCCGCAGCCAGCCCAGAACAGCCGCGCGCGTCGCGTCACGATGCAACAGCCCGTGCAGGTAGCAGCCGCGCACCCGCCCGTCCCCGCCGGCCGCCCCGGTCGCGGCCACGGGGGCCAGCGCCTCGGACAGTTCCGGCCACGGCCGCCCGGCGTCGGGACCGACGCTCTCGCCCATGTGCATCTCATAGCCGAACGGCCCGTCGCGCAGCGTCTTGGCCGGACCGATGCGGGTCACGACATCCAGCAGACCCAAGCCAGGCGCGGCGCCGGGTGCGCCCTCGATGCCATCCGGGTCGGCCACCGTGCGGCCCAGCATCTGATAGCCGGCACACAGCCCCAGCACGGCCCCGCCGCGCCGCCAGTGCGCCAGGATGTCGATGTCCCAGCCCTGGCGCCGCAGGAAGGCGAGGTCGGCCAGAGTCGCCTTGGAGCCCGGCAGAACGACAAGGTCCAGGTCGCCCGGCATCGCCTGGCCGGGCGGGATGAACGCGACCGAAACGTCCGGCTCCGCCCGCAAGGGATCTAGGTCATCGAAATTGGCGATCCGGGACAGCCTGGGAACCCCCACCCTCAGCGGCCGCCGCGCCACGCCGGACGCCGGCGGGGGTGCGAACGCCGGGCTCTCCAGCGCCATGGCATCCTCTGCCGGCAGGTCGCCGGCGGCGTCGAACCAGGGCACCACGCCCAGACAGGACAGCCCGCCGGCATGGGCCGCGATGATCGGCGGCGCGCTGGCGAAAAGGGCCGGATCGCCGCGAAACTTGTTGACCACATAACCGCGCAACAGGCGCCGTTCGCCCTCCGACAGCAGGTGCCAGGTGCCCACCAGCGACCCCAGCACACCACCCCGGTCGATGTCTGCCACCAGCACGACCGGGGTGTCCGTCGCCAGGGCAAACCCCATGTTGGCGATGTCGCCGGCGCGAAGATTGATCTCGCTGGCACTGCCCGCGCCCTCAACCACCACCAGGTCCGCCTCGGCCCGGAGTCGGTTAAAGCTGTCCAGAACCGCCGGCATCAGGTCCGGCTTCAGGGTCGCATAGGCGCGCGCGTCAGCGTTGCCGTGGACGCGCCCCTGAACCACCACCTGCGCACCAATGTCGGTCTGCGGCTTCAGCAGCACCGGGTTCATGTGGACCGACAGCGGCACCCGGCAGGCCCGCGCCTGAAGCGCCTGAGCGCGCCCGATCTCGCCGCCCTCGACGGTGACGGCGGCGTTGTTGCTCATGTTCTGGGGCTTGAAGGGCCGCGCCGCCAGCCCCCGGTTGGCCAGCCAGCGGCACAGTCCGGCCGCCAGCAGGGACTTTCCGGCATCGGAGCCGGTTCCCTGAAGCATGATGGCCCGCGCCGGACGGCGGCCGGCAGCGCTCAGCCCAATGTGCGCGGCCGCGTCATCGGACACCGGTCGTCGGGTCCTGGAGCGCCTGGATCAATGGCACCGAGGCCGGATTGCCGACCCGCCGCTCCCGCACGATGGCCTCCGGGCGCACCCCCGGTTGATCATAGTAGATCGCGTTCCAGTCATCACGCGGCTCGATCACCGCCCCTTCCAGCGCCCCGCCGCCGAACAGGCCGCGACTGTGCGAAACCGCCACGATGTCCTGGTTGACGTCGGTCGTGGAGCCGGTGGCCATACCGCCACCGACGGTGCCGAAGGTCACGTTGGCCCCCGCCTCCAGCTTGAAGCGGTCCTGAAGAATGGCGTTCAGACCGGCGTCGGTCATGATCAGAAGGATGATGCGGGCATCCTGGATGCCGATCTGGAACCCGATGCTGCCGGCCTTCATGGTAAAAAAGGCCGGGTGGGAAAAGGCGCCCGAGGCATCACGCACCAGCAGCAGCGTGGAGCCGTAGGCGCCCCCGACGACAAAACCGGCGCGGAAGAAACTGGGAATCACGGCGACCGCGCGGGCCCGCCCCAGCAGATCGTTCAGGTCGTCCCTGAAACCGCTGTCACTGCGCAGTTCGCGCACGGTGGCGGTGGCCTCGGCGACGGCGGCGCGGACCTTGGCGAGAGTCTCGGCATCCTCGGGCGCCGGACTGCCCTGGGTCACTGTCGCCGGCCGGGACACCGGCACGGCCCCGGCCAGCGCGGGCGCCGTGTTCGGGTTGGTCGCGCCGGGCGCGGGGGGCCGCCCGGGCGGCGACAACTCACCCGTCGTCGAGACAC
>CAYFTQ010000327.1:0-3690 GCA_964346035.1 uncultured Roseospira sp.
AGCCGATGAACGGCAAGTACGTCATCCTGTGCAACGAGGCGGGCGGTATCCTGAATGATCCGGTGCTGCTGCGCATCGCCGAGGACGAGTTCTGGTTCTCGCTGTCCGACGGCGACCTGGAACAGTGGCTTCGCGGCGTCAACATCGGCCTGAAAATGACCGTTTCGATCAAGGAGATCGACGTCGCCCCGGTGCAGATCCAGGGGCCGAAGTCGCAGGCCCTGATGGAGGACCTGGTCGGCCCGGCCATTCGCGGGGTGCCCTATTACGGCCTGCTTGAGGCCAAGGTCGGCGGCCGCGATGTGGTCATCTCGCAGACCGGCTTCTCGGGCGAGGCGGGCTATGAAATCTATCTGCGCGACGCCACCCTGTATGCCGACGACATGTGGAACGCGGTGCTAGAGGCCGGCAAGGCGCACAACCTGATGGTCATCGCGCCGGCCCACCATCGCCGCATCGCCGCCGGCATCCTGTCGTGGGGCCAGGATCTGGATCAAGAGACGCTGCCGTTCCAGTGCAACCTGGGCTATCAGGTGCCGCGCAAGAAGACCGCCGACTACATCGGCAAGTCTCGCCTGGAGCAGGTCCGCGCCGAGCTGGAGGCGGGCGGCGAGCCGTACGGGATGCAACTTGTCGGCATGGCCATGGGCGGCAAGCCGATCACGGATTATGCCCCCGACTTCTGGCTGGTCTCGGGCGAGGACGCGGGCGATCCCGTCGGCTATGTCACCTCGCCGTGGTACTCGCCCGAACTGGGCTGCAACATCGCCATGGGATACGTGCCCTATGGCCAGCGCCACGAAGGAACCCGCCTGACGGTGTGGCTGCCGGACGAGTACGCCGAGAGCGCCGGCCAGCCGGTCACTGCGCAGGTGGTGCCGATGCCCTTCCGGGCTTCCACCCACGCCAGCGCGCGAGAGTTGGCCCGCTCGCAGGGTCGCGACGCCGCGTTCTGACGCCGCCGCGCGCCACCCCCGCACGGGCGCCGCGCCCCAACCCCTGGCGGGGGCGCGGTTTCCGTCCGGGGGCTCGTTTCGGTCCGTCCACTCCGCCCGCCTGCCCATCAGGAGGCACCCATGCCCTACGACAGCATCACCGGCGCGCCGGCCGGACATGCCCAGGCCACGACCGGGTTCGCGCCGCCCGATGGGGTGTCGCTGGAGATCACGCCCGGTGCTGCCGCCAAGGTGGCGGACTTTCGTGCCCTGCTGCCGGCAGGCACGGCGGTTTATGTCACCAACCTGCCGGGCACCGACGCCCGTCAGGTGGTGGCCCTGTGCCGGCGCCTGCGGGACGAGGGGCTGCGCCCGGTGCCGCACCTGGCAGCGCGCGGACTGGGTGGTCGGGGTGAACTGGCCGCCTGGCTGGGCCGCATGGTCGGCGAGGGTGGCGCGCGCGACATCCTGCTGATCGCCGGGTCGGGCGAACGCCCGCTGGGTCCCTATCGGGATACGCTGGACGTACTGGACGCCGGCCTGATCGAACGCGCCGGCCTGTCCGGGCTGGGGATCGCCGGGCATCCCGAAGGCCATCCCCGGGCCGACCCCTCGCGTCTGCTGGCGGCCATGCGGACCAAGCAGGACTTCGCCGCCCGGCACGGCCTGAACGCGTGGATCGTCACCCAGTTCGTCTTCAGCGCCAAACCCATCCTGCTCTGGGCCGACGGTCTGACCGCCGCCGGAATCACTCTGCCCGTGCGCGTCGGCCTGCCCGGTCCGGCCAGGCCCGCGACCCTGATCAACTATGCCCGTCAGTGCGGAGTCGGGGCTTCCTTGCGGGTCCTGACCCGGCGCCCGGATGTCATGGCCGGGTTGCTGCGGGCCTGGACGCCTGACGCCATCACGCGCGATCTGATGGACCACGGGCGGCGCCAGGGCGGCGACCGCCTGGCGGGGGTGCATCTGTTCCCGTTCGGCGGCTTCGCCAAGGCGGCGGACTGGGCCACGACCGCGCTGGCGGTCGAGCCGCCCCGGATGGCAACGGCCTGACGGGACCCGGCCACCAACCCGTCCCGCAGCTTGGGCGTGGCGGAAGACCGGGTGAGGCCGGGGCTTGACCACAGCCGTGCCGACCCGCCGCCCGCGTCCCGGGGACGTCGCGCCGGGGGAGCCTCTCCCTCGGCGCGACGGTCTCTCTCGCGACACCAGCGCGCCCCCTCCGACAAAGCCCGGGCGTTCCGCCGGATCGCGCCTCACACCCCCGTCAGGGCCCGGAAATGCCGGCTGGCGACGGTCAGCATGGCCAGATCGACCCCTCCCGGCGCCGCCCGCAGTTCGCCCAGCACCTGCTGGGCGCGCTCCACCGTCCGGGGCGTTGTCTCGATCCAGGCGTCGATGGCCTCTTCGGGCTGGTCCAGAGAGGCGCCGTGCTCGATGACCCTGAGTGTGATCTGGCGCTGAAAGGCGTACAACTCCTCGGCCAGCGCCGAGACCGCCAGCTTGGTCCAGTGGCTGCCCTTGTCCTGGCTGTCGGCCATGCTGCGCACCCAGCCAAAGCCCAGCCGGGCGCCAATGGCAAAATACAGCCGCGCCACGGTTTCCATGGACAACCCGGCGGAACGGGTGACGCGCTCGATGTCGCCGGCGGCGGCCATGACCATCAGGCAGGCCACGCCGCACGCCAGCGGTTCAGGCACGCCGGCGTCAATCCAGCCGGAAAGGCGCTCGCGCGCCGGGGCCAGGGTTTCCTCGCCGGCAAGTTCGTCCAGGTTGGCGGACAGGCTTTGCACCACGGGGGCCAGCTCGCGCACCGTTGCCGAGACGTCGAGCGGCCACGATCCATGGTGCAGCATCCATTGCGTCTGGCGCCCGACCAGGCGGTTGATGTGGTGCAGAAGCTCCATCTGCACCGCGCTGGGGACGCGCCCGTCCAACGCCTCAACCTCCACCCACAGCCCGCGCAGGCCATAGACCTCGCGCACCGCCATGTAGGCGCGCGCGATGTCGGCCGGGCGCATGCCGGTCTTTTCTGTCATCTCGGTCACGAAGGCGGCGCCCACGCGGTTGACCATGGAATTGGCGATGTAGGTGGCGATGATCTCGCGCCGCAGTCGGTGGCGGCCGATCTGATCAGGGAAACGGTCGCGCACGGCGGCGGGGAAATACAGGGCCATGGACTCGGTCAGGATGGGGTCCTCGGGCAGATCCGAATTCATCACCTCTTCGAAAACCCAAAGCTTGCCATAGGGGATCAGCACGGCCAGTTCCGGGCGCGTCATGCCCTGGCGCGCCGCCAAGCGTTCCGCCATGGCTTCGTCGTCGGGCAGGTATTCGACCGCCCGGTTCAGGCGGCCGGCGCGTTCAAGGGTTCGCATCAGGCGCTGCTGGTGGTCCAGCAGGCTGGCCCCATACCATTCCATCAGCGAAATGGCCTGTGTCTGGAGATAGTTGTCGCGCAGCACAAGCGCCGCCACGTCGTCGGTCATCTCGGCCAGAAGCTGGTTGCGCTGTTTCTCGGTCAGGTCGCCGGCCTCGACGATGCCATCGAGCAGAATCTTGATGTTGACCTCGTGGTCCGAGCAGTCCACGCCGGCCGAGTTGTCGATGGCGTCGGTGTTGATACGGCCGCCGGCGCGGGCATATTCGATCCGTCCTGGCTGGGTGACGCCCAGGTTGGCGCCCTCGCCGACGCCCACGGCGCCGAGGTCGCGGGCATCGACGCGCACGGCGTCGTTGGCGCGGTCGCCCGCGT
>CAYFTQ010000328.1:0-3660 GCA_964346035.1 uncultured Roseospira sp.
GGTGTGTTCGGTGGAGAAGGCCAACGTGATGGAAAGCGGCCTGCTGTGGCGCGAAGAGGTGACCAGGCTGGGCGCCGCGGAGTATCCGGACGTCGCGCTGTCGCACATGTACGCCGACAACTGCGCCATGCAGTTGGTGCGCGCGCCCAAGCAGTTCGATGTCATCGTCACAGACAACCTGTTCGGCGACCTGTTGTCGGACTGCGCCGCCATGCTGACCGGTTCGCTCGGCATGCTGCCGTCGGCCAGTCTGGGCGCGGCCGACCAGACCGGACGGCGCAAGGCACTGTACGAGCCGGTGCACGGCTCCGCCCCCGACATCGCCGGCCAGGACAGGGCCAACCCGCTGGCCTGCATCCTGTCGGCGGCCATGATGCTGCGCTATTCGTTCGACCGCAGCGATGACGCCGACCTGCTGGAACGCGCCTGCGAAAGCGTGCTGAACGACGGCATCCGAACCGGCGACATCGTGGAGCCGGGCCAAACCCCGATCGGCACCACCGCCATGGGCGACGCCGTTCTGGCCGCCATGGACCGGCTCAGCGGAGGCTGAGCGCAGGCTGAGCGGACGTCGGATCACCGCCGGCCGGGCCGGGCGGTCGGCGGCGGCGGCGGCGGCGGCGGCGGCAGCAGCAGCGTCAGTGCCGGAAGTGGCGCATGCCGGTGAACACCATGGTGATGCCGGCGGCATCGGCGGCAGCGATGACCTCGTCGTCGCGGACAGAGCCGCCCGGCTGGATAACAGCCGTCGCGCCGGCCTCCACGGCGGCCTGAAGACCGTCCGCGAACGGGAAGAAGGCATCCGAGGCGACCACGGAGCCGTGTGTCAACGGCGTCTCATGGCCGGCGGCACGGGCCGCGTCGGCGGCCTTTGCGGCGGCAATGCGGGCGCTGTCCACGCGGCTCATCTGGCCGGCGCCGATGCCCACAGTGGCGCCACCCTTGACATAGACGATGGCGTTGGACTTGACGTGCTTGCAGACCCGGAAGGCCAGCAGCAGGTCGGCCAGCTCGGCCTCCGTCGGGCCGCGCCGGGTGACGGTCCGGAGGTCCTCCGCACGCACGTGTCCGGCGTCGCGGGTCTGCGCCAGCAGGCCGCCGGCGACCGAGCGCACCGTCACGCCGGGCGTTTCGGGGTCCGGCATGACGCCGGTCAGCAGCACGCGCAGGTTTTTCTTGCCGGCCAACACCTCACGAGCGGCGGGCTCCGCGTCGGGGGCGATCACCACTTCGGTGAAGACGGCCGTGATGGCCTCCGCCGCCGCCCGGTCGAGCGGCCGGTTGACGGCCACGATACCCCCGAAGGCGCTGATGGGATCACAGGCCAGGGCGCGGGCGTGTGCCTCGGCCAGCGTCGCCCCGATCGCCACGCCGCAGGGATTGGCGTGCTTGATGATGGCCACGGCCGGGTCCGAGATCTCGGATACCAGATCGAACGCCGCGTCGGTATCGTTCAGGTTGTTGAAGGACAATTCCTTGCCCTGCGCCTGATGGGCACTGGCGACCCCGGGACGGGCCAGGCCATGGACGTAGAAGGCCGCTTTCTGATGCGGGTTCTCGCCATAGCGCAGGGTCTGCTTCAGACGCCCGGCGGCGACCATATGGCGCGGAAAGACCTCGCCCACCTGCTCGGAGAACCAGCGGCCGATGACGGCGTCATAGGCCGCCGTGCGCCCAAAGGCCAGCGCGGCCAGAGCGCGCCGCAGGTCCAGCGAGACGTGACCGTCGTTGGCCTTCAGGTCGTGCAGCAGGCGGGGATAGTCCTCCGGGTCGGTGACGACCGTCACGCCGGCATGGTTCTTGGCCGCCGCGCGGATCAGGGCCGGTCCGCCGATATCGATGTTCTCGACGCAGGTCGCGAAATCCGCGCCGCGCGCCAGCGTTGATTCGAACGGGTACAGGCTGACAATCACCAGATCGATGGGGGCAATGCCGTGGTCCGCCATGTCGGCTTCGTGCGTCGGGTCGCCGCGCACGCCCAGGATGCCCCCGTGGATCAGCGGATGCAGGGTCTTGACGCGACCGTCCAGCAGCTCGGGAAAGCCGGTGTGGTCGGACACCTCGGTCACGGGCACGCCGGCGGCCTCGATGGCACGCGCAGTGCCACCGGTGGACAGAAGCGCGATCCCCAGGCCGTGCAGGGCCTGAACCAGGTCCTCCAGGCCGGTCTTGTCCGACATCGAGATCAGCGCGCGCCGGACGGGAACCAGATCGGGGCATGGCGGAGCGGGCGAAGCGGACACGGACACGGGTGCGATCTCCGGCGAGGGGTGTGTGGACAAGGCGCAGGTCGACGCGGGCCGACGCAGCGCGCCCTCATAGCATGACGCGCGTCATCGCGGAACAGGGCGCTCTGTTCCATTCAGGGCAATCGGGTGACGGCTTGAGATTACGCCTGGATGGCTGTTTCTGCGTCGCAGCCTGCGGCGAATCCGACACAGGGCTCGTGATCAGGCCGGCGAGGTCGGACAATCGCCCGGACCGTCCTTCACCCGATTGCCCTGCTGTTCCAATGCCCGCCGGGCACCGAAAGATCAAGACCATCGAGGCCACCGCCCGCCATCGACTAAACACATAGGAGAGGTGCGCCACCTATGCCTTCCGGGTGAGTTGTGCTCCTGACCTTTGTCGGTGTAGACTGCTTAAGTGAAAAAACGGCCGATCAACAAAGTCTTTAGAATGTAGCTTATGCGCATGTACGCAACCTAACCGGGAAACGTTGTTCAACCCCACTGAAACCTCAAAATCAGAGATACAATGATTATAGAGATGGAAGGAAACGTGGACGGTTTCTTGATTAACTTAGCCGAAATTGATTGCCTTTCAGAGGCCTGGTCGGAAACAATCGCGCACTTTGACTCCCTTGGAATTGAGGGCGTTGTTTCGATCCTGGAATCCGATGCAGCGCGGCCCCCGCGCGTCCTGTCATCCGGCGCGCACGACGTCGCGACGCTGTGCGCCGATCAGGCAATGCGCGAGCGGGACCGGACGCTGCGGCACATGGCGGACGCCTTGCGGCCACTGCTGCTGGATCTGGGGCAGGAAACGGCGCGCGCGGCGGAGCGGAGCCGCGAAGCAGACCTGGCCACGGCCGCGTTGGAGGCACCTGATGCCGCGCCCGACCATCTGGCCGCCACCGCCCGCGCCGCCGGGTTCGGTGCCGGGATGGCGGTTCCCGCACGCTTCGCGAAGGCCGGCGGCGCCGGCGGCCTGATCCTGCTGACCCGCCGCGCCGGCCCGGCGTTCCGTGCCCAGACGATCGAACACGGCCTGGCGCTGGCCTACGCCGCGACGCTCAGCCAGATGCGCCTGTGGCACCTGGCCGCAGCGGAAGCGGATCACCCGCCCGTCGGACCGCTGACTCGGCGCGAACGCGAGGTGCTGAGCCTGAGCGCACGCGGCCTGACCACGCGCGAGGTTGGCGAGGCGCTGGGCATCTCGATCTCCGGTGTCAACTTCCACATCGCCAACGCGGCCCGCAAGCTTGGCGCCAACAATCGCACGCACGCGACCAGCCTGGCCCTTGTCGGCGGCCACATCACCCCGTAATGCACTGACAAAGACAAGGCGGCCATCTGTCCGCGCACGAGACCATTCTTCATGCATCAACGTTCCAAACTCAGGCTGGCGCCTTCGTTCGGGTCGATGTCCTTGTTCATG
>CAYFTQ010000329.1:0-3647 GCA_964346035.1 uncultured Roseospira sp.
TGGGCGTGCCGGTGGTGGCCGACCTGCGACAGGCGGATATCGCCGCCGGCGGCGAGGGCGCCCCGCTGGCTCCCATCTGGCATGCCGCCCGGGCGGCCGATCTGGAGCGGCCGCTTGCCGTGCTCAACATCGGCGGGGTGGCGAACGTGACCTGGATCGGCAAGCGCGGCCCGACCGACCTGATCGCCTTCGATACCGGTCCCGGCAACGCGCCGCTGGACGACTGGGCGCGTCGCCACACCGGAGAGCCTTGCGACCGCGATGGCCGTTTGGCGGCTGCCGGCCGGCTGGCCGAGGATCGCTTGCTGACCCTGATGGAGCATCCCTATTTCGCCCGCCCGGCACCGAAGTCGCTCGACCGGGGCGACTTCGACGGTGGCCTGAAGGCTGCCCTGGACGGCCTGTCCGTCGAGGACGGGGCCACCACCCTGACCGCCTTCATCGCGGCCGCCGTGGTCCGGGCCGCCGCCCATCTGCCACTGACGCCCAAACGCTGGCTGGTCACCGGCGGAGGTCGGCACAACCCGGTTCTGATGGAAACCCTGGCCGGCTGGCTGGGGGTGCCGGTGGCGCCGGTGGAGAGCGTCGGCTGGGACGGTGACGCCATGGAGGCACAGGCCTTCGCCTTCCTGGCCGCGCGTCACCGGCGCCAGAGTCCGATCACCTTTCCCGGTACGACCGGGGCACCATTTCCCCTGGTTGGAGGCCGCCTATACCGCCCATAGATAGCGCTATCCGAGTGGCTGGCGGGCGACCCTTATTCGCTCCAGGTCACGCCCGTGATGTCGTTGGCCTGAATCGGGCTGTCGTGCCACAGACCGCGCAGGTGCGCGTCCCACACGCCTTGCTTGGGCAACTGGAACAAGAAGCCGTTGACGGCGTTCTCTGCCAGATGCCGCTGGGCCCGGCGATAGAGGTCGTTGCGTGCCTGTGGGTCGATCGTGATGCTCAGGCGCTCCATCAGGGTATCGAAGGCTGGGCTGTCGTATCCGAAATAGTAGTCGTCGCGGGCATAGATGCCGATGTCGCGCGGCTCCGTGTGGGCCACGATGGTCATGTCGAAGTTGTGGCCGCGAAACACCTGATCCAGCCACTGCGCCCATTCGACCGGGATGATCTCGACCGCGAGTCCGACCGCCTCAAGCTGGGCCGCGATCAACTCGCCGCTGCGCCGGGCGTAGGACGGCGGCGGCAGGTGCAGTGTCAGCGACAGAGCACCGGGCGCGATGCCCGCCTCGGCCAGCAGGGCGCGGGCCTGTTCGGGGTCATGGGCCGACAGGTCGGTCAGGTCTTCATAGGCCGGGTGATGCGGTGCGAAGTGGCTGCCGATGGGCGTGCCATAGCCGAACATGGCGCCGTCGATCAGGGCCTGGCGGTTGATGGCGTGGCCGATGGCGCGGCGCACGCGCACGTCATCCAACGGCGGCCGTCTGTGGTTCAGGGCCAGGATGGTTTCGCCCTCGGTGGTGCCGACGACGACCTCGAAGCGGCCGTCGGCCTTCAGAGTGCCCAGGCCCTCGGGGGCGGGGAAATTGGGATAGGCCTGCACGTCGCCGGCCATCATGGCGGCCAGGGCGGCGGCCGGATCGGGTATGAAGCGGATGGTGGCGGCGGTCAGCGCCGGCGCCTCGCCCCAATAGTCCGGAAAGGCCGCCAGTTCGACGCGGTCGCCATGCACCCAGCGCGCGACCCGGAACGGACCCGTGCCGATCGGCCGCGAGCGGTTGGTGTCCGCGCTTGCCGGGTCCACCATGACGGCATCGCCCCAGGCCAGGTTGTACAGCAGATCGCCCTGTGGTCGCGCCAGTTCGATCAGCAGTGTGTTGCCGTCCAGGGCGGCGACGCTCTCGATGCCCTCGAACAGGCCCTTTTGGGCGTTCACGCTGTCCTCGCCCATGGCCCGTTGCAGGCTGAAGACGGCATCGTCGGCCGTGAAGGCGCTGCCGTCGTGGAACACGACGTCGCGCCGCAGGGCGAAGGTGTAGACCAGACCGTCCTCGCTGACGGTCCAGCTTGTGGCCAGTGCGGGCTGGACCGATCCGGCCGGGTCGATGCGGGTCAGTCCCTCGAAGACATTGGCGTAGACCACCTCGTCGATGGCGGCGGCGGCTCCGGCGGTCGGGTCCAGGTGTGGCGGTTCCAGAACCATGCCCAGAGTCAGGGTGTCGCCCGCCTCCTGCGCCAGGGCCGGCGCGGCGAGGCCGAGCGGCGGCAGGGCGGCCAGCATGCCCAGCATGAGCGCGAGGGCCGGGGCGGCGCGGCGCGGGCGGTGGCCCGGGGCGGGGCAGGGGAACAGTTTCATTGGCGTCCGACTCCGGCAACGGAAGGGGCAAAGCTGGCACGGACTGTAGGCAGCGCGGCCGCCTACGGCAAGCCAAAGCGATCCCGATACCCTGTCAAATCCCCCAGTGTGTCGGCGTGGTAGACGGCTCGCGCGACAGCCCGGGCCAGGCAATCCGCCGCAGCCATGCCGCAGCGCGAGACCGCGGCCGGGGCTTGGTCTGGCTGCGGCGGCGGCAGCCGGCCCGTGGACAGCGCGAATACCGTGTCGCCGTCCAGGGCGGCGTGAACAGGCCGGATGGCGCGGGCCAGACCATCGTGGGCCATGATCGCCACGCGCCGGGCCTGGGCCTTGGACAAGGTCTGATCGGTGGCCACCACGGCCAGGGTGGTGTTGGCCCGCGCGGGCACGGCGAAGTCATGGTCTGTGGGTCCGGGGGCCGGGTGCTCCGGGTCGGGGCGCGCCAGCGGCCCCATCTCGCCGTCCAGTGCCCATGGCCAGGCCCAGAAGGCGGGTGTCTCGCCGATGGTCGCGCTGCCCAGGCTGTTGACCGCCACCAGTGCGCCGACCGTGACGGCGGCGGTGGCCTCGCCGGGTGCCGGGGGCAGGACAAGCGAGGCGCTGCCGATTCCGCCCTTCAGCGCGCCGGCGCGGGCGCCCAGGCCGGCGCCGGCGTTGCCGAGGGCAAAGTCCCTGTCTGCGGCCGCGACCGCCCGCATGCCAAGGGCGCGATGGGGCGGCATTTCTCCCCAGGCCGTATCGCCGCCGCTGAGCAGGTCGAACAGTACGGCGCCCGGAACGATGGGGACCCGCGCCGTCCCGACAGGGTACCCGATGCCCCGCCCCGCCAGCCAGGCGGTGACCCCGGCGGCACTCTCCAACCCAAAGGCCGAACCGCCAGACAGCGCGACGGCATGCACGGCCTGAACCGTGTTGGCCGGGTCCAGCAGGTCGGTTTCGCGCGTGCCGGGGCCGCCCCCGCGCTGGTCCACCGCCGCCACCGCCGGGAGGTCCGGCACAACCACGGTCACGCCTGTGCGCGCGACGGTATCCGTGGCCTGGCCCACCCGCAGGCCGGCAACATCGGTCAGCAGGTTGCGAGGTCCGGGGCGCAGGGGGGCGGCGTACGAGGCTGACATGGCGGGTCTCCTTATGCGGGACACGGGCTGGTGTCGGGTCTCTTCCGTACCGGCTTCATGGCTTCTCCCCCTGCGTCCACAGACCCCATGATGTGGGATGCGCTGTGACCCTCGCTCCCCCACCGCCGGTACCATTCCAAGGCAGAGGGATAAGCCTTTTTCTGTATTGTTCGGCCTGCTCTACCTTGACTAGACATCGACTCGATTCGGATGTAGTCTGATAAACC
>CAYFTQ010000330.1:0-3637 GCA_964346035.1 uncultured Roseospira sp.
GGCGCGCACCTCCAACACCCCCGGCCGCACGCAGGAAATCAACCTGTTCGTTCTGGGTGGCACGGGGCGGCCGCGCCTGATGCTGGCGGACCTGCCTGGACATGGCTTCGCGCGCGCGCCCAAGGCCAAGGTGGACGCCTGGACGCGGCTGGTGAACGCCTACCTGAAGGGCCGGCCGCCGCTTCGCCGGGTGCTGTTGCTGGTTGATGCCCGCCACGGCCTGAAGCGCGTGGACGAAACCGTCATGACCATGCTGGACGGGGCGGCGGTGAACTATCAGGTGGTGCTGACCAAGGCCGACAAGATCACGCCGACGGCCCTGGAGCGCACCCGCGGGGACGTCTTGGCGGCGCTGTCCGGCCATGTCGCGGCCCACCCGCAGGTGCTGGTGACATCGGCCCAGAGCGGCGCCGGCGTGGCGGCGCTGCGTGCGGAACTGGCCGATCTGGCGGCGCCGGCCCCAAGCGGTGGGTCTGAAACCGCCACGGGTGGGTCACTTGAACAGGCGTAGGGAGGAAGAGACAGGCATGAGCGGTGCATACGACGGCACGGGACAGGATCGCGAGGCCCTGCGCGAAGTCTGGCTGGGCAAGGCCCGCACCCTGTCGGAGGCGCTGCCCTACATGCGCCGCTTCTCTGGCGAAACGGTGGTGATCAAGTACGGCGGCCACGCCATGGGCGACGCCGACCTGTCCACCCTGTTCGCGCGGGACATCGTGCTGCTCAAGCAGGTCGGCATCAACCCGGTGGTGGTGCATGGCGGCGGTCCGCAGATCCAGAAGATGCTGGAGCGCCTGAAGATCCAGTCAGAGTTCGTGGACGGCCTTCGGGTCACCGACCGGGCCACGGTCGATATCGTGGAGATGGTCCTGTCCGGCTCCATCAACAAGGAAATCGTCGCCGCCATCACGCAGGCCGGCGGCTTCGCGGTCGGGCTGTCGGGCAAGGACGGCCACTTGATCCGCGCCACCAAGCTGCGCCGGGCCAAGCGTGATCCCGACAGCAATATCGAAAAGCTGCTGGACCTCGGCTTCGTGGGTGAGCCGACCGAAATCACGCCCCATGTCCTGAACTTTTTCGAGGGCTCGGACGTGGTGCCGGTGATCGCGCCCATCGGTCAGGGACCGCAGGGAGAGACCTTCAACATCAACGCGGACACCGCCGCCGGTGCGATCGCGGCGGCGGTCGGTGCGCGCCGCCTGCTGATGCTGACCGACGTCAAGGGCGTACTGGACCGCGACGGCGCCCTGATCGAGGAGATGTCGGCCGGCGAGGCCCACAGCGGCATTGCCGACGGCTCCATTTCCGGCGGCATGATTCCCAAGGTCGAAACCTGCCTGAAGGCCGTGGAAAGCGGCGTTGAGGCATCGGTGATCCTTGACGGGCGCGTGCCCCATGCCATCTTGCTGGAGTTGTTCACCCCGCACGGGGCGGGCACCCTGATCCGGGCTCGCTGATCCACCGCCACCGCCGGTTTTGGACCGGGCTTGTCTCCCGAGCGGCCGCCCGGGCCTTTGTTCCGACCGGCCTTGATCCCGACGGGTCAGGATCAAGGCCATACGCCGCTTCGCGGCGCCGGCCAGGTCTTCAAGCTGGTGTCGCACAGCGACACCAGAGGCGCACCGGCCGCTCTCCCGCCGCTGGTCCGAGATCAAGAGCCGCCGCCCTGGGTGCGCCACAGACGCGCATACAGGCCGCCTTGCGCCAGAAGGCTGTCATGGTCGCCGCTTTCCAGCACTCGGCCATTCCGCATGACGTGGATCAGGTCGGCATCGCGGATGGTGGCCAGACGATGAGCCACGACAAGGGTCGTGCGGCCCTCGCCAAGCCGGTCAAGGGCCGCCTGCACGCGCCGTTCGGTATCGCGGTCGAGCGCGGCGGTGGCTTCGTCCAGCAACAGCAGCGGGGCGTCCTTGACCATGGCGCGCGCGATGGCGATGCGCTGGCGCTGTCCGCCTGACAGGCGCAGGCCGCTCTCGCCGACCGAAGTCTCGTAGCCGCGCGGCAGCGCCATGATGAAATCGTGCGCCTCGGCGGCACGGGCGGCGGCCTCGGCGCGGGCGCGCCAGTCCGGCGTCGGGTCGGCGGGGTCGGGCACCTCGGCCGCGCCGAACAGAATGTTGTCCAGAACGGTGCCCTCGAACAGGGTCACGTCCTGGGTGACCAGGGACAACGATCGCCGCAGCGAGGTCAGCGACACCGTGGCGACGTCCTGTCCGTCGATCAGCACCCGGCCCGACTCCGGGTCGATCAGCCGGGCGACCAGGTTGAGAACGGTCGATTTTCCGGCTCCGGACGGCCCCACCACGGCAACCTTCCGGCCGGCCGGGATATCCAGACTGACGTCCGTCAACGCCGGTGCCAGCGCGCGCGGGTGGGTAAACGTCACCCCCTCCAGCCGCACCCCGCCCCCCTGGACCGCCAGCGATCGGGCGTCGGCAGCCTCGCGCAGATGCGGGCGCGCGTCCAGCATGACGAAAAGGCGCTGGATGGCGGCGGTGCCTTCCTGCAGCACCGTGTTCAGGCGTCCCAGCTTCTTGATCGGCCGATAGGCCAGGACCAGGACGGTGATGAAGGCGAAGAACGTGCCGGCCGTGGTGGCCCCGCTGATGACGCGATGACCGCCGTACAGCACGACGGCCGTCACGGCCGTGCCGGCCGCCAACTCGGTCAGGAAGGTGACCTGGATGGCCACCTTCTCAAGCCGCAGCATGCCGGCAAAAACCCGCTCGACCAGGGCACGCCCCCTGGCCCGTTCGCGCGCTGCGGTCCCGAACACCTTGACCACCCGCACCCCCTCAAAGGACTGGTGCAGCATGGCGTCATAGGTGCCCAGGGACTCCTGAAGGTCAGACGAGCGGGCGCGCGCGATCCGGCCCAGCACGACCACCGGTCCGACCAGCAGCGGAAAGACCATCAGCCCGACAACGGCCAGCTTCCAGTCCATGGCGATCATGGTCCCGGTCAGGGCGATCAGCGTGGTCAGGTCGCGCCCGATGGTGACCAGGGTGCCGCTCAGGGTCTGCTTCAGGAAGTCCATGTCCACGATCAGGCGCGAGGTCAGTGTCCCGGCCGGATTGGCCTGAAAGAACGCCAGATCAAGGCTCAGCAGGTGGGCGAACAGGCGGCGACGCGCGGCCGCGATCATGCCCAGGCCGACCCGGTTCATGGTCGCGCGCTGGACATAGTTGGCGATGCCCTTGAGCGCGAAAGCCCCGGGCAGGGCCAGGGCCACCAGCCACAGCATGGATCGGTCGCCGGCCACCGCCACGTTGTCGATGACCGGTTTCATCAGCCAGGCGGTCAGCGAGGTGGCACCGGCCACCACCAGCATGGCCACGACGGCAAGGCCGATGCGGGGCCAGTGACCGGGCCCGAACTCGCGCAGGAAGCGCCAGATCAACCTGGCGCTGGGGGTCGCGGCATGGCCGTCCTCGCCCGCCGGCGGGGCGGTCGCGGTCTCGGGGTTGGAGTCGGCGGCATGCGGGGCCGGGGCGGGCAAGGCGGTCATGGCGCGGCGCAGTATAGGTCCGGCATCGGGGCCATGAAAGGGCAAGGACACGGCGTATCGGACGGCACAGCGCGTTGCCGGGTTTCGCCGGGCGTCGATCCGGATTAGCCTGCGCCGGCTTCACAC
>CAYFTQ010000331.1:0-3632 GCA_964346035.1 uncultured Roseospira sp.
GAAGGACCCGATTCATCATCCCCGGCGTCCCGCCCGGCGCCCCCCCGGGCGCCAGGTGCATCCGAAGCGTCCGAGGCGTCCGAGGCGTCCGAGGCGTCCGGCACACCTGAGTCGCGCCCGCCGGCGCCGGGCACCAGCGACAGAGCGCCTTCGGTGATCTCATCGCCCGACCGCTCCGGACGGCGTCCGCCGGCGCGCCCGCCGTTCTTGCCGCTACGCTCGCGGTCGCGTCGATCGCGGCCCTCGTCATCGGCGCCGTTACCGCGCCCGGACCCGGTTTCCGCCTCCTCGGGACTATCGTCGTCCTCGCCCTCATCGTTGGCGCGGTTCGGTTGGGGCGCGCCCGGGCGATTGACGTCGGTCTGCCCCGTCAACGCCATGTAGACCCTGTAGTAGTGGTCGGCGTGCTGGAGGTAATTCTCCGACAGGACCCGGTCCCCCTGGGAGCCGGTATCACGCGCGAGCGTCGTGTACTTCTCCACCAACTGCATGGCATTGCCACGCAGCCGCACGGCGGGGCCGTTGCTGTCGAACGTCTGATTGCGATTGGGCGGACGCTTGCCGCCACTGCCACCGCTGCCCATCCGGCCGCGGAGGCGTCCCCTGGAATTCGAGCCTTGCTTCATGAGTCCGTCTGATCAAGCTGAAACGCGGTCATCGGCGCGCCGGAACGCGAACCGAGAACGATGATCGCAACGGTCCCGACATCCGACCGTTGCTGGGGGTCTGGCCGTTTCCTGGCTGGCCGCGCCAAAGCGTCATGCGCGTGATGGCATTTACCACCAACCCCTCGCGCGGCGCCAGCGTGCCACGCGGCCGGTGGTCGGCCGGTCGGCCCCGATTACGGGGACGGCGCGCCCGTCCGGCAGGGTCCGTCTCGTCGCATTCGATCCCGACGCGCGATCCCCAAGGAGTCCGGTCACACTGCGTGGATGCGGTTTGGTCGTGTTGGCGCCATGACATTGGCCCGCGAACGGGGGCCTGTCGCGTCCAGCATTGCTCACCCCGACATTCGAGACGCCCAACTGCGGGCGCGGCCCGACCATCCAATGCGCATGTGGGGTGACCGTAGGGCCGTCGCCGCCTATTTCCAAGCATTTTTTTGGGTCAGGGGGCGAATTCGCTCCGATGGCGTCGGCAGAGCACGCAACGCGGCCGTCCGCCCAGGTCCTTGACAACGCGCACCGGAGCCTTCAGGCCGGCCTGAACCAGGGCGGACACGGCGGACGCTTGGTCATGGCCGATTTCCAGCGCCAACAGTCCCCCCGGCCGCAACAGGCGCCGGGCCAGGGGGATCAGGGCACGATAGGCATCCAGGCCGTCGGCACCGGCCACCAGAGCGGCCGGCGGGTCATGCTCGCGAACCTCGGGCGATAGCGCGGCCATCTCGTCGGCGCGCACATACGGCGGATTGGACACAACCACGTCGAAGGTACCCTCGCCCAGGTCAGGCAGGCCGTCGCGCCAGTCGCCCGGGCGCATCTCGGCCCGCTCCGAAAGGCCGTGGCGGGCCGCGTTTTCGGCCGCCACCGCAACCGCCCCGGGCGCGATATCGAGCCCCAGGCCCCTCGCCGCCGGCAGCTCTGCCAACAACGCCAGCACGATGGCGCCGGTTCCCGTCCCCAGATCAAGCAGCCGCAGGGGCGCGCTGCGGTCGGCCACCGCCTCCAGCACCGCCGAGACGACGGTTTCGGTATCCGGCCGGGGCTCCAGCGTGTCCGGACCCAGGGCCAGGTCCAGCGTCCAGAACCCGCGCCGGCCCAGAATGCGGGCCACCGGCTCGCGCGCGCCGGCGCGTCGCTCCAGAAAGGCATCCAGGCGAATGCGCGCCGGAGTGGGCATGGGATCGTCGCCGCGCGCCATCAGGCCACCGGGCCTCGGCAGGCCCAGGGCCTCGGCCACCAGCAGGCGGGCGTCCATATCCGGATCCGGCACGGCGGCCGCGCGCAGGCGCTCGCGCGCACTCAGCCAGGCATCGCGAACACTGGCTCCGCCGGACGACGGCGCCGGATTGTTCATGGAACCAGCCGCGTTTCCGCCTCCAGCGCGCGCCGCCGGGCCTCGAAACGATAGGGGTGGGCCGGATAGACGCCCAGAATGGAGACCTCGTGCGAGAAGAACCGCAATTCCTCCAGCGCATAGGCGAGCGGGCGGTCGTCGGGACGACCCTCGACCTCGGCATAGAACTGGGCCGCAACGAAGGTGCCGCCGATCTGATAGCTTTCCAGCTTGGTCATGTTGACCCCATTGGTGGCGAAGCCACCCATGGCCTTGTACAGCGCCGCCGGCACGTTGCGGACGCGGAAGATGAACGAGGTCACGGCCTCGACATCCGGACGCGGCGACACCGGCTCGCGCGCCATGACAACGAAACGGGTGGTGTTGTGATCCTCGTCCTCGATGTTGGCCTTCAGCGAGACCAGACCGTGAATCTCGGCCGCCAGCGCGGAGCCGATGGCCGCCACGCTCTTGTCACCGCGCGCCGCCACGTCGCGCGCGGCGCCGGCGGTGTCGGCGGTGACGATCGGCGTCAGGCCCTGGGCCCGGATCAGGCGGCGGCACTGCGACAGGGCATGGACATGGCTTTCCACGGTGCGCAGGTCGTCCAGCGTGGCGCCGGGGACGGCCAACAGGTGATGGTTCACGCGCAGGAAGTGTTCTGCGACGATGTGCAGACCGGAGCCTGGCAGCAGGTGATGGATGTCCGCCACCCGCCCGGCCACCGAGTTGTCGATGGGAATCATGGCGTGGAGCGCGCGGCCGTCCCGCACGGCGGCGAAGACATCCTCGAACGCGGCGCGGGACAGCGGCTCCATGTCCGGATAGGCCGCCAGGCAGGCGGCATGGGAATAGGCTCCCGGCAGCCCCTGAAAGGCGATGGCCGCCTGTCGGACCGTGGCGGATGCCGGTTCGCGGGTGGTGGTCTCTGCGGGGCGGTCGGCGGCGGGCATGATGGGATGTCCGTGGCTTTGCGAAGGGTGGCCCGGTCCCTAGACCGCACCGGCGCCGGCGTCAAGGCGGCGGTATGTCAAAAAAAGCACTAGACATGGAGTATGCTGGGCAAATCTGGTGCTCAATTGCATTTTCTGCGCAGTGACGGATTGAATCTACTTACCTTCCAGCTAGAATTAATGCATGGAAAACGTCTTTCAGACAACAAATGCGATGCCGAGGATCAATCAAAAATCTTAGAAAAAACCAAAATACGCCCCATGGCCATTCAGTCAAGTGCATTAACAGTTCCCATTCTTGGGGACCGGAATCAGCGGAAGCGCCCCTCTCTCAAGACTCGTGCCCTCCGGCTTCGTGGTCGGTGTGATCGGGATCGGATGACGACGAACCGGATTTCGCTTTCTGTTCTGTATCGCGGTCCCGATCTGGTTTCCTACGCTTACCCATTCCGTGCTTTTTTGGGGCCTCAGGTTCTTCTTTTTCGAGCTGCTCGTCATTAGCGTCCTCCAAGCTCAAGAAGGCAACGAAACCCGTTTCCTGTTCATCATAAACAATTTGCCCCAGCAGTCCGATTAAACTATAAATTGAGGGGGTTGGAACAAAAACATTATTGAACAGCTCGGATGCCTCGTCTTTATCAATAACGTAATCATGCGAGGGGTAATCCTCCACCAGATGAC
>CAYFTQ010000332.1:0-2134 GCA_964346035.1 uncultured Roseospira sp.
AGGCATCGGGCGGCCGATGGCCGACCCGATGCGGCTTGGGCGGCTGGGCTGCACGGCCGCCCGGGGCAGCTTCGCCAGCGGCGTCCCGCCCCGGAAACCTATCCGAAAGGATATGCCGGGTAGCCCAATGCCGGGTCGCTTGCCCGGGGCGCCTTCGGCAGTCTGGTGGCGGAGCGACTCCCCCGCGCGGGCCGTGCGGGACGGGCGCTGTGGACTGGCGGAGGATATCATGAGACGACTGCGGGTCTGGACGGCGGCGCTGCTGGTTCCGGTGCTCTCGGCTGCGGCCGCGCTGGCCGAAACCCTCGAGCCGCCCTCGGGCGAGGTGGTGCTGACGGTGTCGGGGGCGATCTCGGTCACCAATGCCGGCGACCGGGCGGAGCTCGACCTCGCGCAGCTCTCGCGGCTCGGCACGGAGAGCTTCACCACCACGACGATCTGGACCGAGGGCGAAGCGACCTTCACCGGCGTGCCGCTCCATGCGCTGCTCGAGCGTCTCGGCGCCGAGGGCAGCACGCTCCGCGCCGTGGCGCTCAACGACTACGCGGTGGAGATCCCGGTCTCCGATGCGCGCCCGGGCGGCCCGATCCTCGCCTACGAACGCGATGGCGCGCGGATGGGGGTGCGCGACAAGGGCCCGCTCTGGGTGCTCTATCCCTATGACGCGGCGGAGGACTACCGGACCGAGGTGATCTACGCCCGCAGCATCTGGCAGCTGGCGGAGATCGAGGTTCTTCCCTGACCCGCGCCTGTGCCCGGGCGGTGGCGCCGGGCTGGCGGGTCGGCCGGACACCCGGTCAATCCGCGGGCCAGACGATCCCGCCATGCAGGCCCGGTTGCCCGTTGCGGGCCCCTGCGCGCTGCGCGGGTCGGGGCCGACCGGGCTTGGCCGCGATGCTGCGGGGGGCCCGGTGCGGCGGCGCGCGGCGCTCCTCCGTGACGGGTCGCGCGCGACCCCGAGGGATCGGGCCCCCCGGATGACGCCGCCGCCGGCGCCCCGGGGCGGCAGGGTGGCGCCCATGACGTGGGCTCCTCTTTACGGGTGGGGCCGGGACGGTCGGCGACGACACGGCGCGCCGACCCCGGCGGCATCACGGTGCGCCGATGCTGGCATGGCTCGGCGCGGCGCGTTCCTCGATCTGGCGCGACAGAATGGCGCTGAACTCGCCGGCGAATCCTTCCAGCCGGCGGGTATAGCGCTCGACCTCATTGGACAGCTTGTTATAGGCCACCACCGCCGGAATGGCCGCCACCAGCCCGATGGCGGTGGCGAACAGCGCTTCGGCAATGCCCGGGGCCACCGTGGCCAGGCTGGTATCCTTGGTCATGCCGATGGCATGAAAGCTGTTCATGATGCCCCAGACCGTCCCGAACAGGCCGACAAAGGGAGCCACCGCCCCGGTCGAGGCCAGGAAGCCGAGGCGGCGCTCCAGGTCCTCCAACTCGCGACTGATGGTGATGTGCATGACCCGCTCGATACGCTCCGGCAGGCGCGCGGTCAGGGCCGCGCCGGCGTCTCCGCGCGCGGTTGCGCGCCGCCACTCGCGCATGGCGGCCACGAACAACGCCGTCATGGGGTCGCGCGGATTGGGACCGAGACGGTCATAAAGATCGTCCAGCGAGCCGCCGGACCAGAACCGGTCCTCGAAGATGTCGGCGCGCCGGAACAGGCCGCGAAACCTTAGCATCTTGTCCACGATGATGGCCCAGCACCAGACCGAGGCCAGCCCCAGCAGCACCATGACGCCCTTGACGATGATATCGGCCTGCATGAACAGGCTGATGGGGTCCAGCTTGGTGGCATCGACGACGCCGCCGGCCCCGGCCATCGGCACCACGCCATCAAGCACGCCCAGGCCATCGCCGCCGGACGGGCCGGGCACGCTTTCGCGCTCGGCCGGGGCCACCGGGGCGGCGTCGGGCAGCGGCGGTTCGGCCTGCACCAGGCCATCCGGCGCCCAGGGCGCGCCGCCGGAGCCGTCAAGGTCAAGGGCGCCGCCTTGCAGCCCATCGAGAAGACCGCCGCCAAGGGTGCGGCCCAGGTCGCCGAGCACGCCGGCGGCATCGAGGATCCAGTTTTCCATGATCAGCCTGTCACGGTCCTGTTTTCTGTCAGTTCCTGACTGTCAGTTCC
>CAYFTQ010000332.1:2234-3631 GCA_964346035.1 uncultured Roseospira sp.
CTGTCAGTTCCTGACTGTCAGTTCCGGGCCGGAGCCCGGCCTTGGGTCGGACGTCCCGGACGTCCTGTCAGCGCCCTGGATATGCGCCCGCAGGGCCTTGCGCAAGGCGGCCGGAACGCGCCCGGCGCGGCCCTCGGTGGTGACCATCGCCAGACGCAGGCGGATCGATACCAGCGCATCGGGTCCGCGCCGGATGTCCTGAGCCACCCGCATGGAAGCGCCGCCGACCTCCAGCACCCGGGTATCGACCATCAGCAGGTCATCCAGCCGGGCCGGGCGGTGGAACACGGCCTCACACGAGGCGACCGCGAACGCCACGCCATCGGCGCGCATCAGATCACGGTGATCGAGCCCGAAGGCACGCATCATTTCGGTGCGGGCACGCTCGGCGAAGCGCAGGTAATCGGCATGATAGACAATGCCGCCCGCGTCCGTGCTTTCATAATAAACCCGAACCGGAAAGACGTGAACATCGCCCTGAAACAGGCCGCCGTCCGGGCCGGGATCGCCGTCCTGAATCCGGCTTCTGGGCGGGGGTTGAAGGGCGGGCGTTGTCGGGGCGATCACGGGGCCTTGCCTTTCCTGTCCGGTGTCTCTTCGGCCGGGGTGTCCGCGCCACCCTCAAGCCAGTCGTATTGGCGCGCGTCGCGCCGGGGCGGCGGCGCCAGGCCCAGATGACGATAGCCGCTTTCACTGACCAGACGGCCGCGCGGCGTGCGCTGGATCAGGCCGCGCTGGATCAGGAACGGCTCGATCACCTCTTCCAGGGTATCGCGCGCCTCCGCCAGGGCGGCGGCGATGGTCTCCACACCGACCGGGCCGCCGCCATAGTGCTGGACCAGGCAGTCCAGATAGCGCCGATCCATGGCGTCCAGTCCTAGCGCGTCCACCTCCAGCCGGAGGAGGGCAGCGTCGGTCGCCACCCGGTCCACCCGTGTCCGACCGCCCACCGCCGCGAAGTCGCGCACCCGGCGCAGCAGACGCCCGGCGACACGCGGCGTGCCGCGGGCCCGCCGGGCGATCTCGGCGGCGCCGTCTTCGGTCAGGTCCACGCCCAGCAGGCGGGCCCCGCGCCGGACGATGGTTTCCAGTTCATCCGGTTGGTAGAAATTCAGCCGCACCGGAATGCCGAAGCGGTCCCGAAGCGGCGTCGTCAAAAGCCCCGCGCGTGTCGTCGCGCCGACCAGCGTGAACGGCTTGAGGTCGATGCGCACCGATCGCGCCGCCGGCCCCTCGCCGATGATCAGGTCGAGCTGGAAATCCTCCATCGCCGGATACAACACTTCCTCTATGGCGGGATTGAGGCGGTGGATCTCGTCGATGAAGAACACGTCCCCCTTTTTCAGGTTGGTCAGGATGGGGGCCCGATCCCCCCCCTTGGGGATCATCGGCCCGCG
>CAYFTQ010000333.1:0-3629 GCA_964346035.1 uncultured Roseospira sp.
GATGGGCGAGGGGGCGTAGTCTTCCAGGAAAAACCGCAACAGGCTTTCGCGGTCCAGGCGGGTTTCCAGGTGGAACGCCTCGTCCTTCCAGAAGCCGCGCGCGGTCGGGTCGGCGGCCTCGCCGGTCACGCTGTTGTCGGGCGTGGCGATCAGGCGCAGCACGCCCAGCGCCTTCAGATAGCCGGCCAGGGGGGTCGGCGTGCAGCCGTCCAGGCGGTGGGTGTGGCGGCTTGGCTCGGCGGTGTCAGTCATCATAGGCCCCCTTCTGCTCCGCATCCGACGCGCGCCAGTCGGCCAGCCGCACCAGCGCCTCCAGCCACGCCAGCCGGAACGGCCCGTACTGGTCCAGCAGCGCGCGGGTGCGCTCGGTCCAACTGGCGCCGGTGATGTCGTCCCGACCCAGATCCATGACCGACAGCACCAGCGTGCTGTCCGGCGACGCCGAGCCGTTGTCCAGATCCACCGACGGCAGGCGATCCCCCGCCCACACGCCCCGGGCGAAGCGGCGGCCCTCGGGGGCCGGCTGTTCCTTGGGCAGGGCGCGCAGAGACAGCCGGACCTTGCCGTGATGGGCGGCGATCAGATAGGCGGCCAGATCGGCCTTCCGCGCCCATCCGTGGTGGGCCAGGAACGCCAGCGCGGAGGCCAGTTCGTGGCGGAAATAGGCGCGGCCCCGGTCCCGATGGTAGGACGCCGCCTTGGCCAGCGGCGCCGCCCCCGGATCAGCGTTGCCCAATCGGGCCTGGAAGGTCTCGTGTGCCTTGCCGACGTCGTGCCAGCGCGCGGCCGTCACCACCGCCTCACGATCCGCGCCGGTCACGCCCAGGGCCGCGCACAGCGCCTCGGCCTCGGCGGCGACATGACCCAGGTGCGCGGTCAGCGGCACCGGGTGATCCTTGCGGCTGTCCGGGTCGGCGTCGGCGGTCTCGGCGCCGGAGTCCGGGGCGTGCGGAACCGGTGTCACCCGCGTCTTGCTGTCGGGATCGAACCCCCGCTCGACCGTGTAGCCGCCCTCTGAGGCGTCCAGCATCAGGACCAGTCCGGGCCACGGGCCATCGTTGGACAACCGCCGCCACGTCGGAACGCGGTCGCCGCCGCTCTTTCCGCGCCGCGCCTGCGGGTCGGCGTGCCAAGCCGTTTTGCCCTTCAGCCATGCCTTGGCTCGCGAATTGTTGGGGATGGCGCACAGCTCGTCGCGCGTCGGCGCGGGCTGAGTGTCGAGGGTGTTTGCAGCATCCTCGCGCCAGAACACGCGCACGTCGGTGTCGTCGGCGTCGCGGACATAGGGCGAGATGTCGACGTCGAAGCCGGTCAGGTCCGGGTCGGTGTCGAACAGCTCGATCAGGTCCTTACGGCGCAGCACGCGGCGCACCGGCGTCGGATCGCCGGGTTCGCCCAGAGCCGACGGTGCGGCGTCGGTCAGGCCGGACAGCCGGTCGCGGGCCTGTTCCAGGTCTTCCACCATATAGGGCGCGGCGCGGGATGCGGCGTCCTTGTCGTCCGCCCCGTCCAGGACGTCGATCCAGACCACCGGGGCGCCGCCGTCGGCGCTGTACTCACCGCGCCGGTTGACGCGCCCGAAGCGCTGCACCAGAGAGGCCCACGGCGCCAGTTCCGTCACCATGACCGCAGCGGACAGGTCCACGCCGGCCTCGATGGCTTGCGTGGCCACGACGATGACATCTTTCGGATCGCCGGGCGTCGGCAGGGCATCGACGATACGCGCCCGATCCGCCGGCCGGAACCGCGAGTGGATCAGCAGGGTTTTCGACGCCGCCTCGACCGACAGCGCCGCGTGAACCGCCTGGGCGCGGGCCACGGTGTTGACGATGACCAGGGTGGGATGGCCGGGCCGGTGTTGGTCCAGCACGGTCTGGGCCAGGGCTTGGGCATACGCCTTCGCCTCTTCCTTCTTCTGGCTGAGCGGTGGCGCCTCGACTCGGGTCACCGGCTTTCGCGCCGAAACGATGGCCTGAACGCGGTCGCCGGCGGCATCCTCCGGAAAGTCCCTCGGCACCGTCCAGACCGTCGGCGACGCCTGGAAATCCACGCTGGCCAGCCAATCCCCCTTCAGCGTCGCCGACACCCACAGGCTGCGCGCCGGCCGCGCGCCGCCCATGGACCGGCGGAACGCTTCAAGCTGGGTCGAGGTCGGACGCGCCGCGCCCATGGCCTGCACCTCGTCGAACACCCACAGGGCGTCGGTGTGCAGCAGGGCGAAGTCCACCGGCCAACGAAACCGGCTCATGGCGTAGCCGCGCATCAATGCCCGGCTGACCAGCATGTCCTGGGTGCCGATCAGGAGGGCGGGGCGGTCCGGCGTTTCAAACCAGCGAGGCTCATCCGCGCCACCCATCAGGACGTGAACGTCCTGGCGTCGGGGCACATCCTGGGTTTCGGCGAGCGCCTCCAACCAGTTTTGCGCCGCGCCCGCCGTCTGCTCCACCAGCGTGCGCATGGGCAGGCAGTAGACCAGCCGGCGCGGCGCCGCCGGGTCCCTCTGCGCATGGCGCCACGCCCAGCCCAGCACCACCCCGGCGGTCTTGCCGAGGCCCGTGGGCGCGATCAACGCGTCAGGCCAGTCGGAGGCCGCCGCCAGGGCCGATTGCCACGCGGCGGGCGCGGCGGCTCCCCGAAAAGCGGTTTGGAAAAATGCCTGAAACGTCATGTTTTCCCCCGATCAAGCGGTCCGGGCGCAACCCGTGCGAGCCTTTTGGTACAGTGGCCCCCGTACCATAGTCGCGCTCGTGCACCCACAACGCAAGGGGCAATCCGGCCAAATGCTACGGCAATGGATTGTGGGAACATGCCTCATGGGGGCTCACGTGGTGCGTGGCACGGGCTCCCTTCATCGCATGGCGGCGTGCCAGATCCGGGCATGGTTCCGAGCCGGATCACATGGGCTTTCCGCCGGGACCCTCGCGCCGGTTGGTTCGGGCGGGAACCACGGCTCCGGCCCGGTGCATCGACCCAAACGAAGGCATCAGCCTGGGCTTGGAACGTTGATGCTTAAACAATGGTCTGGTGCGCTGACAGATGGAGCCCTTGTCTTTCTCGATGCACTCGTCGCGACTGCAAGACCGTGGCGACGGATTGTGTCCCCACAGGCCGAAGGCCGGGCGCGGCATGATGCGATGTTTCGGAGGCAGGCCGGATCGCGGGGGCGGCCGTAGGCCGAGGGCCTGCCCACCGCCAGCGCGTGGGCGCCCCGGTTTCGCGCCGGGACGGCAATCAAGACCCTTCCAGGCACCGGCACCCAAGGCGGTCCGGAACCGCAGCGTCCGCCAAGCCGCGCCATCCTGGTCGCGCGCCCCCTGCATGCCGCGCCGATCGTCCCTTGCCAAAGCCTGTGGCCGCTTTGCACCGCCGCAGGCCGGGTGCTGGAGCGAGACGTACGCTCACCGCGCGCGGGAGCCTGCGGAGGCATCGGGCCGGGGGAAGGCATCGGGCCAGGGGGAAGGCGTCGGGCCAGGGGGAAGGCATCGGGCCGAGGGAGGCAGCGGGCACCGGCCCGAACGGCGTCAAAAGACCGGCCTGCCTTGGCCCGCCCTGCCCTGCCTTGGCCTGCCTTGGCCCGCCTTGGCCTGCCTTGGTCCGCCGCGATTGGACGGCGCCACCCACCCATCCAG
>CAYFTQ010000334.1:0-3618 GCA_964346035.1 uncultured Roseospira sp.
CTCGCGGACGCTCACCCCACCACCGGCGGTGACAGCCGGACGCAGGGGGATAAGCCGGGCCACAGTAACTCGATGCAGCATCGGCGTGCCTCACCCGGCGCCCAAATGGATGTCAATTCACGCGGCGCCGGCGATGATGTCGTTCTGGACCTGGATTACACCGTCCTGATGCCCCGCCGGCTGTAGGGCGGCGCGCATGGTTCACCGCCGTCCGGCGGCGGGCCTGGTCAGGAGCCGTCGGTGGCGCCGGCGCCGGTCTGTCCCTGGCCCGGCGGGGTGACCATTGGTTCCGGAGGCCGGTCGGTGAAGGTGACCTCGATCGCCTCGGCGCCCGGCAACTGATTGCGCAGGGTCATGCGGAAATCGGTGGACTCGCCGGCGGCCAGCGTGGTGGTGGGCGGCGGGGCGACCATGCGCTGGACCATTTCACCGTTGGCGTCGTTGAGCATCAGTTGCAGGGCCGGCACGGGTCGCTGGGTCTCGCTGGTGTTCTTGATGAAGCCGCGCACCACCAGGATGTCCTCTCCGTCTACCAGTTCACGTGTCGGAATCACTTTTTCCAGCCGCAATCCCAGGCCGGGGCGGCTCAGCGTGATGCCCAGGCTGCGATAGATCCGTTCCGTCGCGGGCACCCTTTCGACCACGCTGTCGCGCAGGAAATACAGCCCGCCCAGCGTGCCGGCCAGCACGAGGAGGGCCGCCATGCCCAGGGAAGCCCAGGCCGGCGGCCGTCGGCGACCGCGCGCGCGGTTGCGACCGCCGCCGGGCCCGTCACGCAGCACGCCGGGAAGATCGTCGTCGTCGCCGAATGAGGCGGGGTCGTCGCGGCTATCGCGCCGGCCCGCGCGCTCGCGCTCCTGGTCCTCCAGCCGGGCCAGGATGTCGTCGAAATCGGGCAGCTCATCGGCACCCGCGTCCTCGCCCGGCGAGCGGCCGTGGCCCGGCGGATCGCTGTCCATGGGGAGGGGATCGGCCAGCGGATCGTCAAGAAAGGTGCGGCCGCGCCCCTGCGGCGGTGGCGTGTCCGGGGTTTCGAGATGCTCGGCCAGGGGGGCGTGGTCGCCGGCGCTGACAACAGTGCGATCGGCGTCGGGGATGGTATCCAGGCTGGCGTCGGTGGCCGGCGCCGTGGGCATTTGGTGCCAGGTGTTGGCGCAGCGGGCACACCGAAGGGTCCGCCCCTTGGCCCCGAGAGCCTGATCCGGAACGGTGAACCGGGTTCCGCATTTGGGGCAAGCGATTTTCATGCCGCAATCCGGTGGCGAAGAACACAACGATCGTTATAGAACTTGGAGCCGGCCGGTACAAGCGACGGGGGCGGGTTGCCCACGCCGCGACGCAAGCCCGAGGCGGGCGGCATCTCGGGCCGGCCGTTGGGCAAGAGACGTGACATCGCATCATGTCTTTCGTCTGCCGGTATCAGGGATCGCGGGGCCAGTCCCCCGCGCGCGAAACAGGCGGGCCATGACCGAAACCCTGGCAGTTCGTGGAGCGCAAGGCACGCCATCGGGCGATCCGGTGGTGACGTTTGATCATGTGGGCCTGCGCTATGATCTGGGGCCGGAGGTCTTTCGTGACATCGGGTTTTCTTTGCCGGCGGGGTCGTTTCATTTTCTGACCGGCGGCTCCGGCGCCGGCAAGTCGTCCGTCCTGGGGTTGTGTTATCTGGCCTTGCGTCCGACGCGGGGCGACGTCAGGCTGTTCGGCCACAACATCCAGCGCGCGCCGCGCGGTGTTTTGACCGGCCTGCGGCGGCGCATGGGGGTGGTGTTCCAGGACTTCCGCCTGATCGATCATCTGTCGGCCCTGGACAACGTGGCCCTGCCGTTGCGAGTCGCCGGCGTGTCAGAGGCCGATATCCGCCGCCATGTGCCGGAACTGCTGGCCTGGGTGGGTCTTGCGGATCATCTTGACGCGCGCCCGCCAACCCTGTCCGGCGGCCAGAAGCAGCGGGTGGCGATTGCTCGCGCCGTGATCAACCGCCCGGACCTGCTGCTGGCGGACGAACCGACAGGCAACGTGGATGACCGCATTGCCATGCGTCTGCTGCATTTGTTCGAGGAGCTGAACAAGATGGGTACGACGGTGCTGATCGCCACCCACAATGACCAGCTCGTGCGCCGGTTTCCCTATCCCCGGCTGCTGCTTGAGGCCGGGCGCCTGAGCTTTCGGGCGCCTGCCGAGACGTCGCCGGAGCTGGACGCTGCGGCGGGTGCTATGCCGTCCTTGCGGGGTGACGCGTCCGTCTCGACGGCCGAGCACTAGGAGGCCGGGCCGGATGCGCACCGATCTGCCCCTGGCCCGCGATCGCGTCACGGCGCTGGTGCCCCTGCTGGTCGGGGTCATGGTGTTCCTGGCCGTGCTGGCTGCGGCTGGCGCGCTGGCGCTGGACAACATGCTGGATGGCTGGCGCCGTGACGTCTCCGGCAGCCTTACGGCCCAGATCCCGCCGGTGCCGGGCATCGGCGAGGCGGCCCGGGTGGCCACGGATGACCGCCTGGACCGCGCCCTCGCGGTGTTGCGCGAACAACCCGGCGTGGCCCAGGCGCGCGCCCTGGATGAAAGCGAACTGACCGCCCTGGTCCAGCCCTGGATCGGCGCCGGCGAACTGGTGCGGGACCTGCCGCTGCCGCGCCTGATCGACATCCAGCTCAAGCCCGGGGCGCTCAAGGATCTGGACGTCGCGGCCATGACGGCGGCCGTGAGCGCGGTGGCGCCGGGGGCCACGATTGACGAGCATAGGCTGTGGCTGTCGCGCCTGATGGACCTTGGGGACGCAGTCGGGTTGCTGGGTGTGGTTGTCGTGCTGGTGGTCACCGCCGCGACCGCCGTGGCCGTCGTTCATGCCACGCTGGCCGGCCTGTCCATGCACCGTCCGGTTATCGAGACCCTGCACACGATTGGCGCCCAGGATGACTACATCGCCCGCCAGTTCGCCTGGCATGCCATGATGCAGGGTCTCAAGGGGGGCGCCGCCGGATTTCTTCTGGCGGTGCCGGCGCTGGCCGGGATCGGCCTGCTGGTGGACCGCATCCAGGGCGGGCTGGTGCCGACGGTGCGGCTGTCGCTGTTGGATTGGGGGGTGCTGTTGATTCTGCCCGTCGGCGGCGCGGCGCTGTCCATGCTGACCGCGCGCCTGACCGTGCTGCACAAGCTGGCCCGCCTGCCATGAGCGCGCCCGATCCGCCGCCACCGTCGGCCGCGACGCCGCCCCCCGAGGCCGGGTCCGCCGGGCGCGCGGGCTGGTGCCTGATTGTGGTTCCGGGGCTGCTGGCGATCGTTCTGCTGGGTCTGCTGTGGCTGGGTGGTCTGGTGTGGTTCGCCGGGTCGGTGCCGCTGGCCGGCATGGAGACCGGCCGTGCCGAGGCCATCGTGGTCCTGACAGGCGGCAGCGAACGGGTGCGCACAGGCCTTGACGTGCTGGAAGCCAACCCAGCCGCCACCCTGTTCATCAGTGGCGTTCCGGCCCGGGTGGGTGTCGATGATCTCTGGCGGGCGCTGGGCGTGGCGCCCTCGGCGCGGGTGACCGACCGCGTGGAGTTGGGCCACGCCGCCGCCGACACACGCGGCAACGCGCGCGAGACCGCCGCCTGGATCCGCCGCACCGGCCATCACTCG
>CAYFTQ010000335.1:0-3594 GCA_964346035.1 uncultured Roseospira sp.
CTTCAAGGGCGAGACCATCAACACGCCGTCGATGCTGGCGGTCGAGGACGCCCTGGACGCCCTCAAGTGGGCCGAGCAGATCGGCGGCCTGCCGGCCCTGATTGCGCGCACCACGGCCAATCTGCGCGCGGTCGAGGACTGGGTGGCGCAAACGGACTGGGTGGACTTCCTGGCCGAGACACCCGAGACGCGCTCGCCAACCTCCATCTGTCTCAAGGTGGTGGCGGACTGGTTCCAGGCCCTGCCCGAAGACTCCCGGGTCAAGGCCGCCAAGCGCATGGTCACGCTGCTGGACGAGGCCGGCGTGGCCTACGACATCGGCGCCTATCGCGACGCGCCCGCCGGGCTGCGGCTGTGGGGCGGCGCCACGGTGGATACCGAGGACATGGCCGCGCTGCTGCCCTGGCTGGACTGGGCCGCCGCCACCGTCCAGTCGGAGATGGCGCCGGCCTGAGCGCCCGTCCCCATCCCCTCTCTTCAATCCTGCCGACCCGATCAGGAAAGGACCCACCATGCCCAAGGTGTTGGTCAGCGACAAGCTGAGCCCGCGTGCCATCGATATCTTCAAGGCGCGCGGCATCGCGGTGGACGTCAAGACCGGCCTGTCGCCGGACGAATTGAAGGAGATCATCGGAGCCTATGACGGCCTCGCCATCCGGTCCGCCACCAAGGTCACGGCCGACGTCCTGGCGGTGGCGGAAAACCTGAAGGTGGTCGGCCGCGCCGGCATCGGCGTCGATAACGTGGACATTCCCGCCGCCAGCCAGCGCGGCGTTGTGGTCATGAACACGCCCCATGGCAACGCCATCACCACCGCCGAGCATGCCATCGCCATGATGTTCGCGCTGGCGCGCCAGATTCCGCAGGCCAACGCCTCCACCCACGCCGGCAAGTGGGAAAAGAGCGGGTTCATGGGCGTGGAACTGTTCGGCAAGACGCTGGGCCTGATCGGCTGCGGCAACATCGGCTCCATCGTCGCCAACCGGGCGCTCGGGCTGCGCATGAAGGTGATCGCCTACGACCCCTTCCTGTCGCCGGAACGCGCCGTGGACCTGGGCGTGGAAAAGGTCGAGCTTGACGACCTCATCGCCCGCGCCGACATCATCAGCCTGCATACCCCGCTGACCGACAAGACCCGGGGCATCCTGGATGGCCCGGCCATGGCCCGCATGAAGCCGGGCGTGCGCATCATCAACTGCGCGCGCGGCGGTCTGGTGGACGAAGCGGCGCTGAAGGACGCGCTGGACAGCGGCCATGTGGCCGGCGCCGCGCTGGATGTGTTCACCGAGGAACCGGCCAAGGACAACGCCCTGTTCGGCCATGACAAGGTCGTTTGCACGCCCCATCTGGGCGCATCGACCACCGAGGCGCAAGAGAACGTCGCCCTTCAGGTGGCCGAACAGATCAGCGACTTCCTGCTGACCGGGGCGGTCACCAACGCGCTCAACATGCCGGCGGTCTCGGCCGAGGAGGCCCCGCGCCTGCGCCCGTACATGAAGCTATGCGAGCAGTTGGGCAGCTTCGCCGGCCAGATCACGGAAAGCGGCCTGAAGTCGGTGCGCATCGAATACCAGGGCGGCGTCGCCGAGTTGAACACGCGGCCGCTGTCGGCCACGGTGCTTCAGGGGCTGCTTTCGCCCGTGCTGACCGCCGTCAACCTGGTCAGCGCGCCGGTCATGGCACGCGAACGCGGCATCGAGATCCTGGAGAGCAAGACCGAGACCTGCCGTGACTATCACAGCCTGATCCGTCTTGAGGTGACCACCGAACGTCAGACCCGCAGTGTCGAGGGCACCCTGTTCGGCGACGCGCTGCCGCGCATCGTGCGCATCAACGACATCCCGGTCGAAGCCGAGCTGGGCGCCGACATGCTCTATCTGGTGAACGAAGACAAGCCGGGCTTCATCGGCGCGCTGGGCAGCACCATCGGCGATGCCGGGGTCAACATCGCCTCGTTCCACCTGGGCCGTACAGACGCCGGCGGCCAGGCCATCTGTCTGGTGCAGGTGGATGGCCCGGTCCCCGCCCCGGCGCTGGAGGCGGTGCGCGCCCTGTCCCATGTGGTGCAGGCCAAGCCGCTGCGGTTCTGATCGCGCCCGGCCCCTTGTCCTCGCGCCGGCAGGGACAAGGGCCCGGTTGCCTCACCGGCCCAGAACGACGCCTTCGCGGCGCGGATCGGCGCCGCCGGTCAGGACACCGCCGTCGATGCGGATGGCGTGCAGGCCGGAGTCCAGCCCCCGCACCTTGACCTCGTGGCCCAGCGCGCCCAGCGCCTCGGCCAGGGCGGCGGCCCCTGTGTCCTGTTCCAGCTCGGTCGCGCCATTCCGGTTGACCACATGCCCCATGGAAACGGCGGTCTGGGGGTCCATTTCCCAATCCAGCATCGCCACCAGCGCGTTCGCCACATAGTTGATGATACGCGAGCCGCCGGGGGACCCGACCAGGAGTACCGGCACGCCGTCGCGCAGGACGATGGTCGGCGACATGGACGAGCGCGGGCGCTTGCCGCCCTCGACCCGGTTGGCGACCGGGCGGCCGTCCACCTCTGGCGCGCGGGCGAAGTCGGTCAGTTCGTTGTTCAGCAGAAAGCCGTTCGTCATCACCCGGCTGCCAAAGCCGGTCTCGATGGTGGTGGTCATGGAAATCATGTCGCCCTGGCCATCGACGATGACGAAATGGCTGGTGCCCGGCCGTTCCACCTGGCTGTCGGGCGCCCAGAGCGTCGCCTTGTCGCGCGGCGGCTGGCCCGGCTCGGCCGCCGCCATGGCGCGGTCGGGATCGATCAGGGTGGCGCGCTCGGCCAGATAGCCGGCATCGAGCAGCCCCCGCACCGGCACGTCCACGTAGTCGGCATCGGCCATGTACAGGCCCCGGTCGGCATAGGCCAGCTTGGCCGCCTCCGCAAACAGGTGCCAGCTTTCCGGCCCCGGCCCCATGGCCGGCAGGTCAAAGGCCGCCAGCAGGCCCAGGATCTGGCCCACGGTCAGCCCGCCGGAGGTTGGCGGCCCCATGCCGCAGACCTCATGGCCACGATAGGGCACGCAGACCGGATCGCGTTCCTTGACCTCATAGGCGGCCATATCCTCCAGCGTCAGGATGCCGGGATTGATGTCGGTGCGCACGGCCTCCACGATGTCGGCGGCGATGGCGCCGCTATAGAACGGCGCCGAGCCCTCGGCGGCGATCAGGCGCAGGGTCTCTGCGAAGGCCGGGTTGCGCAACCTGCTCCCGGCAGCCAGGGGCTGGCCGTCGTCGTCGAAGAAATAGGCCCGCGCGGCGTCGAAGCGATCCAGGTCCCGGTCCCGGGCGGCGGCGATGGAGGCCGACAGGCGGGGCGTGACGGTGAAGCCCTGCTCGGCGGTCTCGATGGCCGGGGCCAGCAGGTCGGCCCATGGCAGGGTCCCGAACCGGCCATGCAGGGTTTCCAGCAGCTTCAGCGTCCCCGGCACGCCGACCGAGCGACCGCCGACCACCGCCTCCCACCAGTCCATGGGGCTGCCGTCGGGGCGCAGCCAATAGGTCTGATCAGCCGCCAACGGCGCCCGCTCGCGCCCGTCCAGCGTGACCAACGCCCGCTCGGAGGCATCCCAGTAC
>CAYFTQ010000336.1:0-3561 GCA_964346035.1 uncultured Roseospira sp.
CCGGGGAGGGTCTGCCCGATTTGGCGGTCGGGGAGCGCGACGAGGAGCTGGCCCGCCTTGGCCTGGTCGGGGGTGACGGCATGGTGCTGCGCCCCCGCTCCGCGCAGACGCGCCCGCCGGTGCCGGACGCGCCGGAGGCTACGCCCGCGCCGCAAACCCCGCCGCCGTCGTGGCTGTGGACACCGCCACCACCGGAGCCGCGCCCGACACACCCGCTGGCGCCCTCACAGTCCCCGGACGACCCGCCCGCCGCCTCGCCCGTGGCGGACGACGCGGCGGCGGCGCGCTTTCAGCGCGGGCGACTGATCCACCGCCTGTTGCAGGACCTGCCCGCGTGTCCCACCGAGACGCGGGCAGCGGCCGCCCGGGCCTGGCTGTCACGACCGCTCCACGGCCTGGACGCCGCTCAGGTCGAGGCCCTGACGGCGGAAACCCTGGGCGTGCTGGATGACCCCGCGTTGGCACCGGTGTTCGGGCCGGGATCGCGCGCCGAGGTACCGGTGGTCGGGCTGGTCGGGGACGATGTGGTCTCCGGGCAGGTGGACCGCCTGCTGGTCACGCCCGACCGGGTTCTGGTGGTGGACTTCAAGACCAACCGCCCGCCGCCCCGCGACCCAGCGGACGTGACGCCGGGCTACCTGCGCCAGATGGCGCTCTATCGCGCCGTGCTGACGCAGGTTTACCCGCAGCGCGCCATTACCTGCGCCCTGGTCTGGACCGTTGGCCCGCGCCTCATGGCACTGGACGCGACGGCGTTGGACGCCGCCCTGCCCGGTTGAGCCGTTCAGCACACTGCCGCGCGGGCCGCGCCCGAACCGGCTGGCCCGAAAGCGCCCGGATATGTTACCGCTATACCATAGGGATTCAGTCGGACTTCAGCCGCGCCGCGCCACCCCCCCACAGCGTCCCCGGAGGACCAGTCAAGGGAGCCGCCCCATGGAGATCCTCGCCATCGACTTTCACGGCAGCACCTCTCAGGAACCGTCCGTCTGGGGCACGGTCGGGGACGTGGTCGCCTCGCGCATGCGCGCGGCCTCGTTCCTGTTCAATCAGGACGATGTCGAGATGGTGCAGATGGACGGCGTCTCGTCCTTTGTCGACCGGGTGCTGGGGGCGTCGGGCGGGCGCAAGGTCCAGCGCCTATACACGATGGACCACGGCTATACCGTTGGCGGCGCCAAGTACCGCATGTCGCACGGCGGACAGTTCGGCAAGGGTCCTGAATGGAACAAGATCATCGTCGAGTTCGGCAGCGTCGGCGTCAGCCACGACAATTTCAACGCCTACAAGCCGACGCTGGCACAACTCGCAAAGGTTCTGGGACCGGGCAGCCAGGTCATTTTTCTGAACTGTTCGGTCGGCAACGACGCCGCCCTGCTGTGTCGGTTCGCGAACCTTTGGCAGTGCGCGGTCACAGGCTCCACGGTTCTGCAACGCGGCCTGGAAATCCAGAACCTGTTTCGCGGCAAGTGGGTCACCGGGCGCCCGGGGGGCAAGGTCTCCAGTTCCCTCGATCATCCGGTATGGGAGCGGTAGCGCTGAAGCTGCGGCCTTGGCGGCCACCGGCCCACCTGCCGGCGGCAATCGGACGTGATCGGTCTCAGACCTCCACCGGTCCCGTATCGCCCAGGCGGTGGGAACAGCCCAGCCGACGCGCCGCCGCGTCCATATCGGCGCCGCTGGCGGCCTCATCCACATCCAGGTCCGCGACCACGATCCAGCCTTCCCGACGCAACCGCCCCGCCAGCGCCCGGTCATGCCCGGGCGGCGCCAGCACGCGCGCGGCCGGAGCGACCTCCGGCACTGCGTCCAGCACGGAATCCATCATCAGGGTGAAGCCGGTCGCCGGTTCGACCGCGCCGGGCGGGCCGGCCCGATAGCGCCCGCCGCGCGCCAGTTCTCCGCGCACGCTCCGGGCGAAAATGGAGAACCCCACACCCGTGTAATACTCGAAACCGCGCCCCTCCAGTGCGTCCACGGTCACGGTCAGGCCCGGGTGGGCAACCTCCAGCCTCCCGGCCAAGGCCCGCAGGGCGCCGACGCGCTCGGCCGCCGGCGCCGGCAGATCAAGCGCGGTTATCTCCGCCAGCGCCGCAGCGGCCGGGCCGGTGGCCTGGATCAGGCCGACCAGCAGCGGCCCCAGGGTCGCGTCCGCCAACCCCCGCACGGCGGCGATATCCTTGTGATCGACGGCCCGGCGAAGGTCCGGCCGCTCCTCGGCCGGGGTTGCTGCGGAGTCGAACAGCGCTTCCAGCAGGGTGGGCAGATTGAGGTCTATTGTCGTGCCCCGCACACCCACGGCCTCCAGCGCCTCGGCGGCCAGCAACACCACCTCGGCCTCGGCGGCGTCGCCCTCGACGCCGATCAACTCGGCGCCGACCTGAGTGAACTGGCGCTCGGGGCGCAACTGGGTACCGCGCACGCGCAGCACCTGGCCGGCGTAGCACAGCCGAAGCGGTCGGGCTTCGCGCCGGAGGCGAGTGGTGGCGATGCGCCCGATCTGGACCGTGAAGTCCGGCCGCACTCCCATCATGCGCTGAGAGACCGGATCCATGACCCGGAACGTGTCGCGCGCCAGGGCCGCGCCGGTGCCGGCCAGAAGGCCGTCCTCGAACTCGATCAGGGGCGGCTTGACCCGGCGATACCCGTGGCCGCGCACGAACCCCATGAGGGCATCGACGACATCGGCCTCGCGTTCGGACCGGGGCGGCAGGCCGTCGCTGAGGCCATTGGGCAGCAGGGCGGGATGGGGACGCTCGGTCATGGTGGGCTCGCTCGACAGGGCGTACGGAGGGAACGGCTGGCCGCTGTTTAGCGCGTCCGGCGCCATGGCGGCAAACGAAACCGGCCCCGAAGGGACGAGCGCCTCAGTCCGCCCGCCCTTCCTCGACCGCATGGCAGGCCACGGCGGCGCCACCGGGCGCGGGCCTCAGGTCCGGGCGGTCCCGGCGGCAACGCTCGTTGGCCAGCGGACAGCGGGTGTGGAAGGCACACCCCGGCGGCGGCGTCAGCGGGCTTGGCACCTCGCCGGCCATGGGCTTGCGGTCGCGGTCGGGCGCGCGCAGATCGGGAACGGTCTGGATCAGCAGGCGCGTATAGGGATGGCGTGGGGCCGCGAACAGGGTGTCGGCCGGCGCCACCTCGCACAGCCGGCCCAGGTACATGACCCCGATGGACTCGGCGATGAATCGCACCACGGCCAGGTCATGGGTGATGACCAGATAGGTCAGGCCCAGCTCTGTTTGCAGGTCGCGCAGCAGGTTGAGGATCTGCGCCTGCACCGACACATCAAGGGCGCTGGTCGGTTCGTCGCAGACCAGGAAGTGCGGCTCCGACGCCAGCGCGCGGGCGATGGACAGGCGCTGGCGCTGGCCGCCGGAGAATTCGTGCGGGAAGCGCTGTGCGTCGGCGGCGCGCAAGCCGACCTGATCGAGCAACTGATGCACCCGCCGGGTGATGGCGCGGCGGTCGTCCATCAGGCCATGGGCGTGGATCGGCTCGGCGATGATGCGCCCGACGCGCCAGCGCGGGTTCAGGCTGGCGAACGGGTCCTGAAAGATC
>CAYFTQ010000337.1:0-3543 GCA_964346035.1 uncultured Roseospira sp.
CCTGTCGGTCCTCCGGCCCGTTGGTGACCACGGCGGTCGGCCCGCGGGCGGTCGACCAGACCCCGCAGGTCGCTGGCCTCGCGGCCCAGTTGTTCGACGCGCTGTTCCGCCCGCCGTTCCTGTTCCAGGGTGTCGCGTTGCAGCGCTGCCTTGCGGTCGAACAGGTCTTGCAGCCGGTTATGGGCTTCGCGCAGCACCTCCGATTCGCGGGCGATCTCCGCGCGCTGGGCGGAGATGGCGGCATCCAGGCCGGCCAGCGTTTCCATCTCGCGCACCAGGATGCGGGCGCGTTCCTCGATGTGCGGGATGGCGGCGCGCAGCAGTATGGCGCCGCGCACGGTTTCGGCCGGGCTGGCCGGCTGGATCAGCAATGCCTCGGTCGGACGCCAGGCCAGACGCTGGATCGCGGTCATGACGCGCGCCAGTTGTTCGTCGCGCAGGGACAGGGCGTTGGCGAGTCGGTCGCGCTCCTTGTGGAGCGCGTTCAGCCGTCGTTCCAGACGCGAGACCGTCTCCTCGGCATCCTGCACGGCGGCGGCGCTGTCGATGACCTGGGTTCGGACCGCGAGCAGTTGGGCCGCCAGCGCCCGGCGCCGGGCCTTCAGGTCCTCGCGGGTGGCGCGTTCGGCGGCCAGCCGTTCCTCGACGGTGCGGAGTTCCCGGGCCGGATCGTCCGCCGTCGTCTGGGCGCTGCCGGGCGCCGGCGCCAGCCCCAGAGCCTGCCCGAAAGCCAGCGCGAGAGCCAGCGCGGCGCCCCGGGTGGCGCCCCGGGAGGCGACCATGGCCCGGTGCGGCGGTCTTGGCGGGTGCCGGGCGGCGGGTGCCGTCATCGCGCCGGCCTCAGCCGCGCGCCCCGGCGCGCGCCGCCACGGGGGCGGGGTCCAGAATGGACCGGCCGGTCATCTCTTCCGGCTGGGGTATCCCCATCAGGGCCAGCAGCGTCGGCGCGATATCGGCCAGACGACCCTCGCGCAGGGCCGCGCCCTCGGGACCGTTGACCAGAACGGCCGGCACTCTGCCGATGGTGTGGGCGGTGTACGGCTCGCCGGTTTCGGCGTCGCGCATCTTTTCCAGGTTGCCATGGTCGGCGGTCACGATCATGGCGCCGCCGGCCTCGATGACGGCCGCCTCCAGCCGGGTCAGGCTGGCGTCAACGGTTTCGGCGGCCTTGATGGCGGCCTCCAGAATGCCGGTGTGGCCGACCATGTCGCCATTGGCGTAGTTCACCACGATCAGGTCGAAGCGACCGGCGCGGATGGCCTCGACCAGGCGGTCGGTGACCTCGGGCGCGCTCATCTCCGGCTGAAGGTCGTAGGTGGCCACTTTGGGGCTGGGGATCAGGATTCGTTCCTCGCCTTGGTACCGGGTTTCCTCGCCCCCGTTCAGGAAAAAAGTGACGTGGGCGTATTTTTCCGTCTCGGCGATGCGCAACTGGGTCAGGCCCCGCTTGGCCACCACCTCGCCCAGGATGCCGGTCAGGGTCTCCGGCGGGAACAGCACGTCCATGAACCTGCTGTGGTCGCGGGAATACTCGGTCATGCCGGCGGCGGCGGCGAACGACACCACGCGGCGCCGGGCGAAGCCGTCAAAGTTCGGGTCCAGCAGGGCGGCCGTGATCTCTCGCGCCCGGTCGGCGCGGAAGTTGGCCATCAGAACGCCGTCGCCGTCGGCCATACCGGCATAGTCGCCGACCACCATGGGCTTTATGAACTCGTCGGTCTCGCCGTCGTCATAGGCCGCCTGGATACCGCCCGGCGCGTCCTCGACGCGGCGCGCGCCGTCGCCGTCCACCAGGGCGTCATAGGCCATCTCGACCCGATCCCAGCGGGTGTCGCGGTCCATGGCGTAGTAGCGCCCCGAGACCACGCCGACGCGGCAGTCGGCCAGGTCGGCGACGTCATCCAGAAAGCGCGCCAGATAACCCTTGCCGGCCGAGGGCGGGGTGTCGCGGCCATCCATCAGGGCATGCACAACCACCGACACGCCCGCCTGGCCCAGCACCCTGGCCAGGGCAACCATGTGGTTCTGGTGCGAATGGACGCCGCCGGGCGACATCAAGCCCACCAGGTGGCAGGCGCCGCCGCTGTCCCGCAGGCGGTCGATCAGGCGCCGCAGGGTCGGGTTGCCGGCCAGCGAACCGTCGGCGACCGCGCCGTCGATGCGCGGCAGGTCCTGCATGACGACACGGCCGGCGCCAAGGTTCATGTGGCCGACCTCGGAATTGCCCATCTGCCCCGACGGCAGGCCGACATCTCCGCCGCTGGTCTCGATCAGGGCGCGCGGTCCCCTGGCCCACAGGCGGTCCCAGGTCGGGGTGTTCGCCAGCGCGAGCGCGTTGTCGGCCGTTTCCTCTCTGTAACCCCAGCCATCCAGGATGCATAGCACGACGGGACGCGGGCGGTCCGGTGTCTCGGTCTGGGTCATGGCGATTCGTCGTCTCCGGCGTTTCCGGCGTTTCCGGCGTTGGGGGCAGCCCCGCCCCGGCGGCAAGGCGAGCGGCTGCCACTGTAGCACGCCCGCGCAGGCGCCGGCAGGGGCGGGGTGGCCACCGCTCGGGCTTGGCGTTCGCTTCATGTGGGGCGGGGTCGGGCGCGCGTCATCCCCCGACGGGGTGGTTGCTTGCCAGCGCCGGTCCGGATGGTCTAGCAAGACAACAACGATGCGCCAGACAGGCGCGGCCGGCTTGACCCGAGGAACCGCGTCCTGTCCCCAATTGGGGAACCAGGTCATGACCGTTTCACGCCGTCCCTTCTCCGCCGAGCGACACCATCGTCCCGCCGCCGGTGCCGCCGGTCGCCCCGGGCCGGCCGGTCCCGCCGACACGGAGGCCATCCTGGCCGCCATCGAGGGCCTGTCGGCGCGCATGGCCTCGCTGGAGGCCCGCGCCGATGCCCCCGCGCCCGAACCCGAACCGGTGGAGACCCCGGCCGAGGTGCAGGCCCAGCTTGACGAAGCCCGCCTTCTGCGCACCGAGATCATCGCGCTGGCACGCAGCATCGAGGACACCAAGTCCGAGATCGCCAAGCTGCGCGACCAGCGTCCGGAAGGCGACCGCCTGACCGTCATGGCACACGAGATGGACGCCATCGTGGGCGCAACCGAAAGTGCCACCAACGGCATCCTGGACATCACCGAGGCGGTGACCGGCCTGGTCGCGGAGATCCAGTCCCAGGAGCAGGACAGCTACATCCGCCACATTGCCGACGACATCCAGGAAAAGCTGTTGGGCGTGTTCGAACACTGCAACTTCCAGGACCTGACCGGCCAGCGCATCACCAAGGTCGTCAACACCATGAAGTTCATTGAGGACCGCATCGATCGCATGATGGACATCTGGGGCCGCGACCAGTTCCTGACCGAAGGCGCCGCAGACGCCGTCGCGCAGTCGGAGGACTTGGCGGCCGAGCGGGAACGCCGCCTGCTCAACGGCCCGCAGCACGAGGGCAAGGGCATCTCCCAGGATCAGATCGACGCCCTGTTTGATTAGGCCGCTCGACGCACCGGCCCCCCGGGGGGGGTGGGAAGGATCGGCAGGACCGCGCC
>CAYFTQ010000338.1:0-3499 GCA_964346035.1 uncultured Roseospira sp.
ACCGTTCGCGTCGGCCTCGGCTGCGACGCGAACGGTCAGATCAAGCGGCGCAGCCTGCCCGTGCGCGGCCGCAATGGCGCACGTCGCGGGCTCGCCATAGGCCGCCTGCCAGCTTTCCCAAAGCCAGGTTGGGGTGTTCAGGCGCGGAGCGTCCTGATCCGCCCACCACGTCCGCCCCTCTCGATCCAGCCGCCGCAAAACGGCGTTGACCAGACGCGCATGGCCGCCCTGGCGGGCGGCATGGCACAGGTCCACCGCCGTGCTGACGGCGGCATGGGGTGGCATCTCCAGGACCAGAAGCTGCGCCGCCCCCAGACGCATCACATGGCGCACCGGTCGCGCCTTGGCCGGCAAGGGCCGCTCCAGGCAGCGGTCGAGCAACGCATCGATGCGACCGAGGTGGCGCAGCGTGCCGGCGACAAGCGAATGCACGAAGGCGCGATCGCGCGCCGCCAAAGCGCCGACGGCGCCGCCCAGAACCTCGTCCAGCGGACGGCGATGGTCCAGAACCTGGCGCAGCACGGCCAGCGCGGCCCGACGGGAGGCGGTCATGGGCGGGTCTTTCCTCGGATGTCTCAGGATGCGGGCGGCTCGGCGGTCTGCTCGCCCAGCCAGGTCAGGAACGGCGCGTGGCCGCCCGTGACCGGCAGCGCCACGACGCAGGCGCAGTCATAGGAATGCAGCGTCTGCACCCTGGCCGCCAGGGCGTCCACCAGGTCGGCTCGGGTCTTGGCGATGAAGGCGACTTCCTGGTCTTCCCGGGTCTCCCCCGTCCAGGCGAAGATGGACGTGATCGGGCCCAGCACGTTGACGCAGGCGGCCAGCCTGTCCGCCACCAGTTCATGCCCAATGCGGACCGCCTCGTCATGTGACCCGGCCGTCATATAGACCAGTCTGTAGTCCATGGACTCGTCCCCCTCGCTCTGCCTACCATGCATCCATCATGACGACCGCCCGACCCTCATCCAGCGCCGCCGCCGCCGCCAGCGTGAGTCGCCCTGACGCCGACGTCAAGCACGCCGCCCGCAGGCGTCAGCCAACGGCGTCGCAAAGGGCTTGGCTGGCGCGCGGCCTGGAGCAGCCCGGCGGCAAACTGCCGCTGTTCGATCCGGTCGGCCGGCGTGTCAGCAGCCGCACCGTGACAGCCTGCATCAAGGCCGGCTGGGCGGAACCCTGGTTCGCGAACCCGGTCAAGCCGGACTGGCAGGTCTGCAGGTTGACCGAGGCGGGGCGCGCGCTGGTTCAGGGCGACGGGGACGGATCGCCGGAGCGGTGATGCCCCGCCCCGCGCGGCCCCGGTCCCCTACCGGCTCGCGTAGGGGTTCTCGCTCTTGCGCAACGACAGGCGCACCGGCACGCCCTCGAACCCGAAGGCGTCACGCAGCCCGTTGACCAGATAGCGGACATAGCTTTCGGGCAGGTCCTCGGGCCGCGAGCAGAACACCACCAAGGTCGGCGGCCTGGCCTTGGCCTGGGTCATGTAGCGCAGGCGGATACGGCGGCCGTGCTTGCCCATGGGCGGGGGATGGGCCTCCACCATGGCGGCCAGCCAGCGGTTCAGGCGGCCGGTGGAGACGCGCCGGTTCCACACCGCGTGCATCCCGAACACGGTATCCATCAGGTGATCCAGATTGCGGCCCGTGAGCGCGGATATCGTTACGGCCGGGATGCCCCTGACCTGCGCCAGAGAGGTCTCCAGACGGTCGCGCACTCGTTGCAGGGTGGCGTTGCGATCCTTGGCCACGTCCCACTTGTTGACCGCCAGCACCAGACAGCGGCCTTCCTCGACCACCATGCGGGCGATGGTCAGGTCCTGGCGGTCCATGACCATGTCGGCGTCCATCATCAGCACGACCACCTCTGCCAGCCGAATGGCATTGAGCGAGTCGGCCACCGAGAGCTTCTCAAGGCTTGCGCTGACGCGGCCCTTGCGCCGCAACCCGGCGGTATCCACCAGCCGCACCGGACGCCCCCGATGGGTCCAGTCCACGGCGATGGAATCCCGGGTCACGCCGGCCTCGGGGCCGGTCAACAGGCGGTCCTCTCCCAGAAGCTGGTTGACCAAGGTGGACTTGCCGGTATTCGGGCGGCCGACGATGGCCATGTTGAGCGGCCGGCCCGGATCGTCCGGCGCGTCGGGGTTCACCTGTTCCGAGTCGTCGTCGCGGCCGTCGCCGTCGTCCTCCGCCCCGGCGGCCGCGCGCGCCTCCAGGCCATCGTGGAGCGCTCCGCCGTCTGCGGCTTCGGCCGTCGCCGCGCCCGGCTCGCAGCCCGCGCGGTCGGCACGCGCACTGTCCAGCAATGCCTTTTCGTGGGGCAGGAGCGCTTCATAAAGCCCGGCCAGGCCCTCGCCGTGTTCGGCGGAGACCGGAACCGGATCGCCCAGGCCCAGCGCATACGACTCGTACAGACCGGGTTGCCCGGCCCGACCCTCGCACTTGTTGGCCACCAGGACCACGGGCGTGGGAGACTGACGCAGCAGGTCAGCGAAATGGGAATCCATCGGCGTGACACCGGCACGGGCGTCGATCAGCATCAGGACGACGTCGGCCTCGGCGACCGCGCGCTCGGTCTGGCGGCGCATGCGTGTCTCCAGCGCATCGGCCGGCGCTTCCTCCAGGCCGGCCGTGTCCACCAGCCGGAGCGCCATGTCACCCAGCCGGCCGTCGGCGAAGCGGCGATCGCGGGTCACGCCCGGCTGATCATGGACGATGGCCAGGCGCCGTCCGGCCAGACGGTTGAACAGCGTGGACTTGCCGACATTCGGTCGGCCGACAATGGCCACGGTCAGAAGGGGGGACATGCCATAACCTCCGGGCGGCGGAGCGCCGCCACGGGCGCCGGAGGCGATGGTGTCTCCGGCGTCCGGGTCAAAATCAGCGATAGGCGATCATGTCGCCGTCGTCGGTCAGGATCACCAGGGTATCGCGCGCCAGCACGGGCGGAATCGTGACCGCACCGCCAGCGTCCAGATAGCCCAGAACGCGACCGTCATAGGGAGAAACCGCCAGGAGTTCGTCGTTGGAGCCGCCAACAACCAAGCGGTCCGATGCCAGCAACGGCCCGCTCCAGGTCACCGGGCCTTCCCTGTCCCGGGGGTCCTCCCAGCGTTGCAGGTGGGTCACCCACAGCACCTCGCCGGACTCGGTGGACACGGCGGCAAGATCGGCGTTGTCCGTCAGGACGTAAAGATAGCCTCCAGCGATCCAAGGTTGATGGACGCCCCCCAGATCGGCACGCCAGATGCGGTCCCCCGTGGCCAGGTCGATGGCCGTCATCAGGCCGCTGTAGCCCAGCACATAGACGCGAGTCCCGGCGATAACGGGTCGCGCGCGGATATCGCGAAGGTTACCGGAAGCATCGGTGCGCCGCACCGCCGTGACGCTGTCCTGCCACAGCACGGCGCCGGTCTCGACCCGCAGGGCGAACAGCTCCCCCGACGAGTAGGCAACGATGACCGCCCCCTGATCAACCGCCGGCGCCGGCGCGCCCAGCAGGC
>CAYFTQ010000339.1:0-3499 GCA_964346035.1 uncultured Roseospira sp.
GGTCAAGCATGCGCGCGGCCTGCTCCAGCGTGGCGCCGCCGCCGAGGGCGTCGTCCAGGTCCACGGACAAGTCGTAGAGCGCCTCGACCGCGCGCTCGTCCACCAGCGTTGCGCGCACCTCGTCACGCGCCTCGGACAGCGTTCGCGTGCTGCCCGCATCCACATCGCGCACCTTGAAGACATGCCAGCCAAAGGCGCTCTCGACCGGATCGCTGACGCCGCCCTGCGGCAGGGCGAAGACGGCCTCGGACTGGGCCGGCGGCAGCGTGTCGGGATCGATGGCGCCCATATCGGACGGTTCCGGCGCGCCCGCGTCGGCTGCCGCACGGGCCAGCTCGACGCCGGCGCGGGCGGCCTCCGCCACAACGCGCGCGGTGGCCCTGTCGCCGGTCAGGACCTGCGAGACCTGGCGTGTCTCCGCAGTGGTGAACATCTCCTGGCGGGCCTCATAGGCGGCCTGGATGTCCTGTTCGCTGACCGAGACCAGCGGGCGGGCATCGTTCAGGTTCAGCACGATGCCGGTTACGGCGCGGTATTCGGGTGCCGTGAAGGCCTGGATATTGTCGTCGTAGAGCCTCTGCACGGTGGCCGGGTCGGGGGTTCCCGCCGGAGCCGGGGCGTCCTCGATGCGCAGCGAGACGACGGTGCCCGCGCGCCCCTGATGACGATAGCGGTCCAGGTCACGCACCAGGGCCTCGGGCGCGTGCGCGGCGTCCTCCACCGGGCGGGTGAGCGCCTGACGCAGCAGGTCTTGGCGCATCTGCTCGGTGTATTGCGCCTCGGTCATGTTGTTGGCCGCCAGGATGGCCTGGAAGCGGTTGCGGTCGAAGCGGCCATCGCCGCCGTGGAACACCTCGGTTTCAAGGATGGCCTGGGCGACCACGTCGTCGGGCACCACCATGCCCCAGGCGCGCGCGGTCTGGATCTGGGTGAGCTCGGTCACCACCCGCCCGATGGCGCGATCGAGAAAACCGAACTGAATGGCCTGCTCGGTCGTGACGTCGCTGCCCAGCCGCTCACGCAGGGCGTTGACCTCGCGGTTGAGCTCGTTGCGCAGATAGGCGGTGGATATCCGGGTCTCGCCGACCTTGATGGCGGCCGGGGCCTCGTCGCCGCCGGTGATGTAGTCGCCGATCCCCCAGGCGCCGAAGCTGACGATGAGAAGGATCAGGAGCCCCTTGGCCAGCCAGGACTTCGAGGCCTTGCGAAAACTGTCGAGCATGCCGCCATCCGTGTTGTCCGGCCGCAGAGTCGGGCCGTGGTGTCGGGAAGGACCGTCGCGTCCGTGATCGGGGCCGCGACCGGCCGCGCATGATAGGGACCCCGCGCCCCCCTCGCAACGGCGCCCGTTCAAAAAGCCGGCCGGGCGTGGTACCAAGGCGGCCAACAATGACGCAGAACACTGGACAGGGAGGGACACCCCCATGAGCGCACGACGGCCTCTGATCGCCGGCAACTGGAAGATGAACGGCCTGCGGGCCGACGGGCTGGCCCTGGCGCGCGGCTTGGCCGGCTGGCTGGACGGGGCCGGCGCGGCCGTGCGCGATGGCGCCGACCTGCTGGTCTGTCCGCCCGCCACCCTGGTCGCGCCGGTGGTCGAGGCCGTGGCCGGATCGTCCCTGGCCGTCGGCGGGCAGGACTGCCACACGGCGGAGACCGGCGCCCACACCGGCGACGTCAGCGCCTGGATGCTGAGGGACCTGGGCGCGACCCACGTCATCGTCGGCCATTCGGAGCGGCGCACCGATCACAACGAGGGTGACGATCTGGTGCGTGCCAAAGCCGCCGCCGCGCTGGCCGCCGGCCTGGTGCCCATCATCTGCATCGGCGAGACCGAGGCCGAGCGTGATGCCGGTCAGGCCCTGGCGGTGGTTTCGCGCCAGTTCAACGGCTCGCTGCCGGAGGGCGCCACGGGCTCCGGCGTCGTCATTGCCTACGAGCCGGTGTGGGCCATCGGCACCGGGCGCACGCCCACGAACCAGGACGTGGCCGAGATGCACCAGCGCATCCGCGCCGACGCCCGCGAGCGTCTGGGCGAGGACGGTGCCGCCGCCGTGCGGATTCTGTACGGGGGGTCGGTCAAGCCGTCCAATGCGGTCGAGTTGCTGGGCATCGTCGACGTGGACGGCGCCCTGGTCGGCGGCGCCAGCCTCAAGGCCGGCGACTTCCAGGCCATCGCCGAAGCCGCCCCGGCGGCCGATTGACCTGTTCGGGCCGGCGGCGGAGGCCGCATGGCCCCCGCCGCGCGCGTCCGCCGTGTTACAGCGCGGCCTTCACCTTTTCGGCCACCTCGGCCGGTACCCAGGAGGTCCACACCGCGGGATAGGTCTCCAGGAAGTGCAGCGCGGCGCCCTCGGCGGAGGCCTGGTTGTCCTCCTGCCAGGCCAGCACGCTGTTGATGACGTCGTTGGGCACGGTCACGCTTTCGATGAAGGCGAAGGCTTCCGGCGCGGCCTCAACAAATCCGGTGGTGGCCAGCGTCAGCACCTGCGAGGACGGATACATGTTGGGTTGCGGGTCGGCGCAGTCGCGTTCGGTCACGCAGTCCCAGGTCTCGGGGTCGTGGTTCATGCCGCCGATCATGACCATGTCATACTTGCCCAGAACGGCCGTGGGTTCGAAGTAATAGGCGAAGATGGGCTCGCGGCGTTCGTACGCCTTGGCGATGGCGCCGGCCAGACCGGGGCCGGAGCCGGGGTCGAACATGGTATAGCCGGCCTCGTTCAGGCCATAGGCCTGGAACAGGTTCTCGTTGACGATCTGGCATTGCCAGCCTGCCGGGCAGGTATAGAAGCGGCCCTTGCCGGGTTCCTCCGGGTCTGGAAACAGCTTCGCGTTGTTGCGGATGCCCTCGATGGTGGCCAGTTCGGGATGCTCCTCGACCATGTAGTCGGGCACGAACCAGCCTTCCTGACCGCCGTCCTCCAGGGTGCGGGTGGCGACCACGACACGGCCCTCGGCCTCGGCGTTGGCGATCGCTTCCTTGGCGGCGTTGGGCCAGATCTCGGGGGCCAGGTCTGGTTCGCCCTTCTCGGTCATCGAGGTGATGGTGGGCACCGTGTCGCCCGGCACCAGTTCAGCCTCGCAGCCATAGCCCTCGTTGAGAACCAGCTTTTGCACCTGGGCCAGCATGGCGGCCGAATTCCAGCTCATCTCGGCGATGGTGACGCGGCCGCAATCTTCGGCTGCCAGGGCCGCCGGCGTGGTGGTGGCAAGCAGGCCAAGCGTCGTCGCCGCCGTAATGGCGGCGCCGGCAAGAGTCTGTGTCATGATCGGGAATCCCTGTTCCTGTGGCGCATTCAGGGTGGACCCGGCCGATGCGCGGACCCCCTTCGGCCCGGCGGCCGGACGGTCGGCGCTGGTGCAATGGTAGCGAAGCGGGGCGGCCAGCGCAAACCCGGGCTGGCGCCGGCGCCGGCGTTCGCGTCGCGCTGCCTTGCGTCGGGGCCGGGGACCGATTAGGTCTCGGGTACGGTCGCCCATCGTCACAGGACCCCCA
>CAYFTQ010000340.1:0-3498 GCA_964346035.1 uncultured Roseospira sp.
TGGAACGCGCGCCAGGCGGATACGCCGCTGTTCGTGCGCTCGTCGCTAACCGAGTTGCCGGAAACCCTGGAGGCCCTGGACCAGCGCGGCATGGCGCTGGTGTGCATCGACACGCCGCCGGCCATTACAGTGGCCATCCGCAGCGTGGTCGAGAACGCAGACCTGGTGGTGGTTCCAGTGCGCCCCAGCCCGCACGACCTGCGCGCCGCCGGCGCCACCGTCGATCTTGTCGAGGGCCTGGAGCGGCCCTTCGTGTTCGTGGTCAATGGGGCCTCGTCACGGGCGCGCATCACCTCGGATGCCGCCATCGCGCTCAGTCAGCATGGCACCGTCGCGCCCGTCACGGTCCATAACCGGACCGAATTCGCGGCCAGCATGAGCGATGGCCGCACGGTCATGGAGATCAATCCCGAGGGCCGCTCGGCGGAAGAGATGGCGGGGTTGTGGCGCTATCTTCGTGACCGCCTGAGCCGCATTTCAGCGCGCCAGGCGGATCAGCCGCCGGCGCGCACCCATGCGGCCTTCTCTGCCTTCGTGCGCGAATCCTTCGAACCGCGCACGCACGCGCCGGCCTGGGGGGAAAGCGTGGGCGTATCCACGGATCAGCTTGGCGTTGCCCGAAGCACTGCGGCCCCGGCTCCTGCGCCCGTGCTCCCTCCCCTTGACGGGGTGGACTCCGCGGCCGAAACCGCGTTGCCGCGTCCGATTCCGATCCAGGACGAAGACGACGGGTTCGACGACGATCCGACGGACGCGAACGCCTGGACCACCGCGCCCGCAACCGCGCCCCAGTCAGCGGCGCCCACCGCAGAGCGGCTTTCCAGGCAAGCGCCGGTGCCAGTGCCGGCCCCACCATCGCCCACCGGCGCACGGCCCCGCCATGACCGGGTGGCCATGGTGGCGCATGGCAATCGTCCGGCGCCGGTCCCGGCGCAGGGCCGCGCCGGCGGCCTGATGCGGCGGCACGCCTTCGGGCGACGCAGCAGCGCGGAGATCTGACCATGACCGCGCTTTCCGGCAGCGACATGCTGTTCTCTCGCAAGGGCGAGGCGCAACCAGCCGTTCAGGCAGCCATCGGTCCTCGACAGCCGAACCGCTTCGAGGCCCTGGCCCGCAATCTTGGGGTGGAGTCGGGGCCGGGGTCGAGGTCTGGGCACGAGCCGGGGCCATCGAAAGCCGTTCCGGCGGCGCTGCGCCTGGTGCAAAAAAAGACCCCCGGCCGGACAGGAAACACCGCGCCAGGTGACCCAGCCAGAATCGAGGCCGGAACCGGGGACAGGACCGAGAGACCTGCCGCCGCACGTGGAACCCGGGCACCAGAGGCCGCCGGGTCCTGTCCGCCGTGGATCGCCTTCGCCCACCGCCGGGGCCATGCCGTCGCCTCGGCCCGGGGAACCAGCGCGGCGACGGCAGGTGATCGCCCCGACCTCGATCCGGACTCCGAAGCGATCCACGACCGTCTGGGCGCCGCCCCCGCGACACCGGCATCAGACCGGCCCGGTGGCGCGCTGGACGACTGCCGCCGACGCCGCGTGAGCGTGCGCCTGCCGCCGCGCGAACACGAGCTGTTGCGGCAGTTCTCCGCGCTCTGCGGCGCCACCCTCCAGGACATCGTCCGCCGCGCCATCCTGACCTACATGATCACGGACCTGAACCATCGCCTGGAAACCCGCGCCAGCAGCCGACCGCCCGCGCGCTCCTGAGGCCGCCCCGGCCCCTGCAAAGGTCTGTCACACCGGACATGATGCGCTATACTGCCGGTCAACACGGTGGGGGCCGCATCGTCGGGCTGAACCGCCCGGACGAGGCATGGTCGCGGGCCAGTCCGGCGCCTGCGAGCGCGTGAGCCCAGAGCGCGCCGGAAGGAAGGGTTTCGCGCATGGCCCAGGCGATCGGGTCCCTGCTGGCGGTCATGGGGTCGCGCATGACCGCCCTGGGTATCGCGCACCAGGAGGCCGACGGCCCCACGATCCGGGAGGCTCGGCCCGGAACCATGGTGCGCATCGACACCGACGACGGCGCCGTCGTGGGTGTGGTCGGCTCGGTGCGGGCCGTGGCCTCGGAACACCCGGGCGTGCCCTCGGGCAGCCGGACCATTCGCCTGGAGATCGCGGCCATCGGCGAGGCCGAGCGCGGCCCCGACGGTGCCCTTGGGGCGGTGCGCCGGGGCGTGACCCGGTACCCGCGCGTCGGCGATCCGCTCGCACTGGCCTCAAGCGCCGACATGGCGGCTGTCTTTGCCCCGCCCAAGGCCGCCACCCTGCCACTGGGCCGCGTCTATGGCGCCACCGATGTCCGCGCCCACCTCAACATGGACGCCATGCTGGGACGGCACTTTGCCGTTCTGGGCACAACCGGGTCCGGCAAGTCCTGCACCGTGGCCTTGATTCTGCACCGCATCCTGGAACACTACCCCCACGGCCATATCGTCGTGCTTGATCCGCACGCGGAATACCACGGCGCGTTCGGGGCCATGTGCCATGTGGTCGATCCGGCCGGCATGAGCCTGCCTTACTGGCTGATGACTGGCGAGGAACTGGCGAGCGTGTTCCTGGGCAACCGCGTCACCGATTCGCCGGCCGAGGTCATGATCCTGCTCGATGCCCTGATGGTGGCCAAGCGGCGGTCGCCGATCGGCTCGCGCAAGCCGGACGAAGTCTCTGTCGATACGCCGATCCCGTACCGCCTGAGCGACCTGCGCAAGGCCCTGGACGATCAGGTCGGAAACCTGAATCGCTCAGAGGATGTGCGCCCCTTCCAGCGCCTGATCGGTCGCCTGGATACCCTGATGGGCGACCCCCGGTTCGCATTCATGTTCTCCGGTACCCTGATGCGGATCTCGATGGTCGATGTCATCTCGACCCTTCTGCGCATGCCGACCGACGGTGCCCCCCTGACCCTGGTGGATCTCTCTGGCGTGCCCAGCGAGGTGGTCGAGGTCGTCGTCTCCCTGTTCTGCCGCATGGTGTTCGACTTCCAACTCTTTGCCGCGCAAAGCCGCAGCGTGCCGGTGCTGCTGGTCTGCGAGGAAGCACACCGATACGCTCCCGCCCGCGCCGAACAGGGGTTTCGCGCCACACGGCGGGCGCTTGGCCGCATCGCCAAGGAAGGCCGCAAGTACGGCCTGGGCCTGGGACTGATCTCGCAACGCCCGTCCGAGCTGGACCCGGAGATCCTTTCGCAGTGCAATACGGTGCTGGCCCTGCGCCTGTCCAACGAGCAGGATCTGGCCTATGTGCGCGGCGCCCTGCCCGACGACGCCGGCGACATGGCTGGCCTTCTGCCGGCGCTGGGCACGGCCGAGGCCATCACCGTCGGCATCGGCGCCCCCATGCCGATGCGCGTCAATCTGGACCTTTTGCCCATGGACAAACAGCCGCGCAAAGGTGCGGCCTCGTTCTCGGAAAGTTGGAACAGCGAGATCTGGGATCGGGCCTATGTGAACGACGTCATCGGGCGCTGGCGCTATCCGCGCCAGCAGGACTAGTGCATCGACCC
>CAYFTQ010000341.1:0-3498 GCA_964346035.1 uncultured Roseospira sp.
GTTCAGATAGGCCTTGGTGATCTGCTGGATGTAGATGTCCTCGCTTTCCTCGTAGTAGGGCGCGGGCACGGTCACCAGCACATAGTCGCCGGAGCGCTTGACGGGCACGGTGGCCTCGAACGCCGCCGCGCTGTTGGACGCGCCCTGGAACGTGATCGGCGAGACGGTGTCCATCAGGTCGATCTTTTCGCCGCGATGGACCATGTAGAAGGCTTGCGGCTGGTCCATGTCCATGACATGGCCGTTCTCGAACGGATGCCAGAAGATCAGCGTGACCGGCACATCGGCCGGCCGCTCGATCTGGACCGTGGGCGTGTAGCTGAGCTGGAAATGGGCGCCGGCAACGGCCGGCAGCAGCAGAGCCGCCCCGGCGGCGGCCCCCATGACGATGTTGCGAAGGCTCATGTTATCGTCGCTCCCAAGGCACGCACCATGGGCCTTGGCCCGCCTGGCGCGATTCATGAAAGGACGGTCGGGGAGTAATGGCGCCGAGAGGGGCGGCAGGGGACCCGGGCGAGTCAGTCGGCTGCCGCCGGCTTCCAACGCCAGACGCGCACCCCGGCGTCCGGTGGACCCGCGACGCCCCGATCGGATCGGGACGGCGCGCCTCGGCGGCAGGTCTCCTGGCTCGCGGATCATCGCGCCGGCGTCGCCTTCCCGGACCGGGCGTGAAGCCCGTATCGGTCCAGTGGCCTGTTGACGCCGCCTCTCCGCTCACAGTTGCGGGGGCAGCCACGGTTTCGGTCCCTGATGGGTACGCCTCACCGTGTTCCCTTTTCACCCGTGGCGCCTGGCGCCCGGGAACCGTCGAGGGCTCCAGGGAACGCCAAAGCCCCGGTGCTGTCAAGGGCCATCCCGACCGGCGCGCACATGGCCGACGATGGCCTCTATCGCCAGCGCGTAGCCGACCGGACCCAGGCCCGCGATCATGCCCAGGGCCACCGGCGCGATGCGCGAGACATGCCGGAACGCCTCGCGAGCGTGAATGTTGGACAGATGCACCTCAACCACCGGCAGACCGACGCCGGCAATGGCGTCGGCCAGAGCGATCGAGGTATGGGTGTAGGCGCCGGCGTTCAGCACCACCCCGTCATGGCGCCCGCGCGCCTCGTGCAGCCAGTCCACAAGTTGGCCCTCGTGGTTGGACTGCCGACAGGTCGCGACGGCGTCCAGGGCTTCGGCGCGGGTCCGGCACAGGGCCTCGACATCGGACAGCGTGGCATGGCCATAGACACCCGGCTCGCGCGTGCCCAGCAGGTTCAGGTTGGGGCCGTTCAGGACCAGCAGCGAGACAGAGGCCATGCGGACGTGCTCCGGGTTGGGACGGCGACGGACTGGGCGGCAGTTCAGCGGTTCAACGCGGACATGGCACGATCCAGCCCGTCCAGGGTCAGCGGAAACATGCGCCCGCCCACAAGCTGGTCGATCATCGCCACCGACTGCGTATGGCGCCAGTGACTTTCTGGCACCGGGTTGAGCCAGGCGGCATGGGGGAACTGGTCCAGCAGACGCCTGAGCCAGACCTGGCCGGCCTCTTCGTTCCAGTGCTCCACGGCGCCGCCGGGATAGGCGATCTCGTAGGGGCTCATGGCGGCATCGCCGACGAACACCAGCTTGTAGTCCGGCGGATAGGTGTGGATGACGTCCCAGGTCGGGAGCTGCTGGTTCCAGCGCCGTGCGTTGTCGCGCCACAAGCCTTCGTAGGGGCAGTTGTGGAAGTAATAGTATTCCAGATGCTTGAACTCCGAGCGCGCGGCCGAGAACAGTTCCTCGCAGACCCGGACGTGATCGTCCATCGACCCGCCCACGTCCAGCAGCAGCAAAACCTTTATGGTGTTGTGACGCTCCGGGACCATCCGCAGGTCCAGCATGCCGCCCTGGTGCGCGGTAGAGCGGATGGTGCCGTCCAGGTCCAGTTCCGTCGCAGCGCCCTGGCGCGCGAAGCGACGCAGGCGGCGCAGCGCGACCTTGATGTTGCGGGTGCCGATCCCGATGGAGTCGTCAAGGTCCTTGAATTCGCGCTTGTCCCACACCTTGACGGCGCGGCGGTGGCGCGAGCGGTGCTGACCGATGCGGACCCCCTCGGGGTTGTAGCCATAGGCCCCGAAGGGTGAGGTGCCGCGCGTGCCGATCCACTTGTTGCCGCCCTCGTGGCGCTCGGTCTGCTCGGCCAGGCGCTGGCGCAGGGTGTCCATCAACTTGTCCCAGCCGCCCATGGACTCGATCTCGGCTTTCTCCGCTTCGGTCAGGAACCGTTCCCCCATGGCCTGCAGCCACTCTTCCGGGATGTCGGCCGTCAGGGCCTCGGGGCGGTCCTCACCCCCGGCTTTTTCCAGGCCCTGGAAGACCTGAGCGAAGACCTGATCGAACTTGTCCAGGTTGCGTTCGTCCTTGACCAGCGTGGCCCGTGCCAGGAAATAGAAATCATCCACGCGGTAGCATGGCACCCCCTTGGCCACGCCCTCCAGAAGGGTCAGGTACTCGTTCAAAGAGACCGGGACCCGGGCCCTGCGCAGTTCATGGAAAAGATTGAGGAACATGGGGGCGCACCGTGACAGTCGTCGGGGGCAGTCGTCGGGGGCAGTCGTCGGGGGCAGTCGTCGGAAAGACGGCGGCGCGCGGCACCGGGCCGCACGCGCTGTTGGACTCCAGGCGCCGCCGCCGGAAAAAGGGGCAAGGGCGCCGAACGCCCGCGCCGCCCTACAGGCCCGGCATGCCCCTCTGTTCGGCGGCGATCTCGGTCTCGGCCTGATGCATCAGCTTGCTTGCGCGCAATTCCAGGCGGTGGCGGGTGATCGCGATGCCCGCGTCGGTCAGGTCGGCCAGCGCCTTGTCGATCAACGCACCCTCGGCGGCATGGGTAACGTCGTACTCGATCATGGCCTGGACGTAGTCCTCGGCCGCCTTGCCGGTCAGCCCGATCTCGCCGGCGACCCATCGGCCAAGCAGCTTGTTGCGACGGGTGGTGACCCTGAAGCGCAGAGCCTCGTCATGTTCGTACTTGGCCTCAAACGCCTTTTCGCGATCGCGGAACGCATCGGTCATGGTGATCCAGCCCTGTTGTTGAGTCTTGACGCGGCAGCGGGGGCCGGGCCTCGTTATACTCTCGCCATCAGGGGCGTTCCTACCCCCATTTTGTGTGCAAGAGAGGCTGCATGTGTACCCTGGTGCTGCTCAAGCGGTCCCGCCATGACTGGCCCCTGATCCTGGCCGGCAACAGGGACGAGATGCGCGACCGTCCCTGGACCCCGCCCGGCCGGCACTGGCCGGACCGGCCCGAGGTGGTGGCCGGGCGCGACGATCTGGCCGGCGGCTCGTGGCTGGGGATCAATGATCACGGCGTTGTGGCGGTCATGCTCAACCGGTTCGGCACGCTGGGGCCGGCGGCGGGCAAGCGAACCCGGGGCGAACTGGTGCTGGAGGCGCTGGACCACGCCGACGCGGTCGCCGCCGGGCAGGCGCTGGCCGACCTGAACCCTGACGCCTACAGCGCCTTCA
>CAYFTQ010000342.1:0-3497 GCA_964346035.1 uncultured Roseospira sp.
CCTGGCCTCCCGGCAGTTCCCTCCTGAGGGCACGCGGCCAAAATGAGAAGTGCTGGAGGCCGGCCAAACCGAAGGGGTGACAGGTGCCGGATCGGTCCTTTATAAAGGCGCCGCCCGGCGCCGACGGCGGCGGCGCGCCCTGTTGTCCTCCCCTACGCGAGACTGTGCACCCATGATCGTCCCCGACGAGGCTCTGGATTCCCATCGCGGGGCCGTGACCATGGTTGATGGCGGCTTCGATCCCCTTCATGCCGGCCATGTCGCCTATTTCGAGGCCGCCGCTGCCCTCGGCGCGCCGGTGCTGTGCAACCTGACCGGGGATGCCTACGTCGCCACCAAACATCGCGTGCTGCTGCCGCAGGACCAGCGCGCGCGCGTCATCGACGCCTTGAAGCCGATCGACTTCGTTCACATCGCCACCGAAAGCACCGCCGCCACCTTGCGCCGGCTGCGGCCGCGCTACTACGCCAAGGGCAAGGACTGGGAAGGCCGCCTGCCCGCCGCCGAGGTGGCGCTGTGCGAGGAACTGGGCATCGAGATCGTGTTCCTCGATACCATGCTGGATTCCTCGACCCGGCGGGTGCGCGACTTCCTGGGCGCCGACAGCCTGACAGACCAGGTCACGGCCTTTGAAGCCTTCGTGCAGACGCAGTCGGCCGCCGGCGCCGAGGCCTATGACGCCGAGTACTTCCATGCCGACTGGCGTGACGAGTCCAATTCCTATCGGCTGGAAACGCGGCGCAAGCTGGAGGGCCGCAATCCGGCCCTGATCCGCGACGTCTTTCAGGCCGCATCGGTCGTGGACATGGGCTGCGGCCCGGGCAACCTGATGTACCTGCTGTGGGAACTGGGCGTGCAGGCCGACGGCGTGGACTTCGCCCAGGCCAGCAAGGAGACCGCCCCGCCCGAGGTGCGCGACCGCATCCACATCGGTTCCATCGCGGATATCGCCCTGCCCGACAAGGCCTATGAACTGGTCATCTGCCGCGAGGTGTTCGAGCATCTGCGCGTGCTCGACGTGCAAAAGGCGGTCGCCAACCTGTGCCGCATCACGTCCCGTTATGTCTACCTGACAACGCGCTTCCATCCGGCCCCGGCCTCGCTGTTCGACGTCACCACCGAGTTCGAGGCCGATCCCACCCACATCACCCTGATGAACATGGACATGCTGCGCCTGATGTTCGTGTTGCAGGGCATGCGCCGCCGTCGCGACCTGGAACAGGCCATGGACTGGCTGAACAAGGGCCGCGTCCTGGTCTATGAAAAGGCCGCCGCCGCCTGACCGGGTCCGGCCGCGCCGTCTCTCGCCGAAAGCGTCTTGCCGCGATGGATTGTATCCTCAGTTACCACATGAACCCGCTGACCTGCGGTGTCGCCCGCTTCAACCGGGCGCTGGCCGACAGGCTGGCGCTGCCCATGCTGTCGCTGTTCTCGGACGAGGCCCGGCGCTTCCGCCGTCCGCTGCTGTCGCTCAAGCTGTCCGAGTTCACGGACCCCGACGCCGAGCGGTTCGAGGCGGTGGTGGACGCCTGGGACGCCTCGCTGGCGCCGCGCCTGTTTCTGCACGACTGGACTGCGACACCGGTCGAGGCCAAGCTGCTGCGCCGCGCCACCACCGTCTATTGCGGCAACGAGGCGCTGGTCAGCGAACTCGCGCCCCTGCATCCGGATGTGGTCGAGGCGTGGTGCCCGGGCCATCTGTTCGACGCGGTGCCGTTCCCCGAGGACGTGGACATTTCGGTCTATACCTTCGGCATGGCACACAAGGTGCGGGCCGACTACTATTACAAGCTTCGGGATCTGCTGGAAGCGACCGGCAAGAGCTATTGCCTGTACATCTCGGCGGCCATTCACGAGGGTCGCAGCCTGGATGATTCCTTCACCAGCGCCTATGAGGAGTTGAAAGGCATCTTCGGCGATCGGATTTTCTTTTTGGGATTCATCTCCGATACCGGGCTTTACAACTATCTTGTTCGGTGTACCTTTTTCGCGGCTTTCTTCGGCAGCGGCGTGCGGGCCAACAACACCAGCGTCAACACCGCCATGCAGACGGGCGCGGTCGTGTTGACAAACCTTGACGAGCATTCGCCGCAAGACTATCGGCACCTGGACAGTCTGGTGGACATTCGCCAGTGCGAAAACGGCCTGCCGCTGGATCCGGACCTGCTGGCCCGGATGGCGGACCAGGGCAAGGCGGTCGCCGCCGTGCACGGCTGGTCGCCGCTGCTGGACCTGTTCCGCGCCCGCGAGGCCGAACTGAACCGGGCCTGACGGCGCCGGCGGCGGCGGAGACCAAGGAATGGGGGCGAACGGCCCCGATGGGCAGGAGAACGCACGTGAAGACGGCCTTGATTACCGGCGTCCTGGGACAGGATGGCGCCTATCTTTCAAAACTCCTGCTGGACAAGGGCTACACCGTGTGGGGGGCGTTCCGGCGCTCGGCCTCGCTCAATGACTGGCGCCTGCGCCGGCTGGGTGTGCAGGACCGGGTCAGGTTGATCCCCTTCGAACTGCTGGAATACTCCAATATCGTGCGGGTGTTGCAGACCGTTCAGCCGGACGAGGTCTACAACCTTGCCGCCCAGAGCTTTGTCGGTGTCTCGTTCGAGCAGCCCATCTTCACCGCCGACGTGGACGGCGTGGGCGTCGCCCGCCTGTTGGAGGCGATCCGCCTGGTTCGGCCGGAGGCGCGCTTCTATCAGGCCTCCACCTCCGAGATGTTCGGCAAGGTGCAAGAGCCCCTGCAAAGCGAAACCACGCCGTTCTATCCGCGCAGCCCGTACGGTGTCGCCAAGTTGTACGCCCACTGGATCACGGTGAACTATCGCGAGGCGTTCGACGTCCATGCCAGCTCGGGCATCCTGTTCAACCATGAATCGCCGCTGCGCGGGATCGAGTTCGTGACGCGCAAGATCACCTCCACCCTGGTGCGCATTCAGCGCGGCGAGGCCGAGGTTCTGGAACTGGGCAATATGGATGCCAAGCGCGACTGGGGCTTCGCCGGCGATTATGTGGACGGCATGTGGCGGATGCTGCAACAGGACACCCCCGACGACTATGTCCTTGCCACCGGGCGCACGGAGACCGTGCGCGATTTCGTGCGCCTGGCCGCAGAGGCGGCCGGCTTCGATCTGGTGTTCGAGGGCGAGGGCGTGGACGAGGTGGCCACCGACCGCAAGAGCGGCCGCACCGTCGTGCGGGTCAACCCGCAATTCTTCCGCCCGGCAGAGGTGGAGGTTCTGATCGGTGATGCCGGCAAAGCGAAGCGGGCCCTGGGGTGGTCCTCGACGGTCGGCCTGGAGACCCTGGCCACCATGATGGTCAAGGCGGATCACGATGCCCTGGCGCGCGGCGAGGTCCTGACCTGAGCACGGGCGAGGGCGGCGCCAGCCCGGCGGCCGGCACCTTCTTCGGCCCGCGCCGTCAGCCCCCTACGCCCCGTTACGCCCCGCCACGTCCCAGCACCGATTCCACGGCATCGCGGGTGGCGTCGATGA
>CAYFTQ010000343.1:0-3489 GCA_964346035.1 uncultured Roseospira sp.
ACCTGGGCTATAGCGTCCAGGGCAGCGACATTGCGGTCAACGCCAACGTGACCCGCCTGCGGGACCTGGGCGTTTCGGTCACCATCGGCCACGATGGCGCCAATCTGCGCGAAGCGCAGGTGGTGGTCATTTCGTCCGCCGTGCAGACCGACAACCCGGAAGTCGCCGCCGCGCGCGCCCACCTGATTCCAGTGGTGCGCCGGGCCGAGATGCTGGGCGAACTGATGCGCCTGAAGTGGGCCATCGCCATCGGCGGGACCCACGGCAAGACCACCACCACCTCGCTGGTGGGGGCGCTGCTGGAAGCCGCCGGCCTGGACCCCACCGTCATCAACGGCGGCATCATCAACGCGCGCGGCACCAACGCCTATCTGGGCGGCGGGGACTGGATGGTGGTGGAGGCCGACGAAAGCGACGGCACCTTCACCAAGCTGCCGGCAACCATCGGCGTCGTCACCAACATGGACCCCGAGCACCTGGACTTCTACGGCAGCTTCGAGCGCATGCGCGAGGCCTATAAGGTCTTTGTGCAGAACCTGCCGTTCTATGGCTTCGCGACCATGTGCATCGATCATCCCGAGGTACAGTCGCTGATTCCCGAGGTGCTGGACCGCAAGATCGTCACCTACGGCTTCAGCCCGCAGGCGGATGTCCGCGCCGTCAACGTGTCCCTGGGGCCGGACGGCGCCCACTTCGACCTGGTGCTGACCGACCGTATCACTGGAACGTCGGAGACCCTGGACGGCATCCGCCTGCCCATGTTCGGCCGCCACAACGTTCAGAATGCCCTGGCCGCGCTGGCCATCGGCCACGAAATGGGCCTGCCGGGGCCGATTCTGCGCGATGCCCTGGCCGGCTTCACCGGCGTGCGGCGCCGCTTCACCCGCACCGGCGTGGCCGGCGGGGTCACGGTCATCGACGACTATGGCCACCATCCGGTCGAGATCGCCGCCGTCCTGGGCGCGGCCCGCGACGTGGTCGGCGACAGTCGCGTCATCGCGGTGGTGCAACCGCACCGCTTCAGCCGGCTTCAGGCCCTGTTCGACGATTTCTGCACCTGCTTCAACGACGCCGACGAGGTCATCGTCTCCGACGTCTACCCGGCCGGCGAAGCCCCCATCCCCGGCATCGACCGGGACGCCCTGGTTGCGGGCCTGCGCTCGCGCGGCCATCGCACCGTGACGGCGTTGGAGGGACCGGAGGCGCTGGCATCGCTGGTCCACGGCCTGGCGCGGCCGGGCGACATGGTGGTGTGCCTGGGCGCCGGCACCATCAGCGCCTGGGCCAACGCCCTGCCGGAGCAGTTGCGGGCCGTTGCGGCCGCGGGAGGACGGACATGATGGTCGCGAAGCGCCTCCCATCTTCGGCCGGTCGGCCCCTGATCGAAGCCCTGCCCGAGGTGCGCGGCCGGCTGCGGGCCGAGGCTCCGCTGTCCGCCATCACCTGGTTCAAGGTCGGCGGCCCGGCCGAGGTGCTGTTCCGCCCCGCCGATGGCGAGGACCTGGCCGCCCTGCTGACGGACCTGCCGGACGAGGTGCCGGTAACGGTGATCGGGGACGGAACCAATCTGCTGGTTCGGGACGGCGGCGTTCGCGGTCTGGTTGTGCGTCTGGCCGGGGGCTTCGCCGATGTCCGCATCGAGGCGGGCGAACGCATCGTCGCCGGCGCTGCGGCGCTGGACGCCACCGTCGCCAAGGTGGCGCGCGATGCCGGCCTGACCGGACTGGAGTTCCTGTCCGGCATTCCCGGCACCATCGGCGGCGGTCTGCGCATGAACGCCGGCGCCTATGGCCGCGAGATCAAGGATGCGCTGATCTCGGCCCGGGTCGTGGACCGCGCCGGGCGCCTGTTTACGGTGGACGCAGCCGACCTGGGCCTGGCCTACCGCCATTCCGATGCCCCGGCCGACTGGATCTTTGTCGAGGCCATCTTCCAGACCCGGCCGGGGAACCGCGACGCCATCGCCACCTGCATGGAGGCCATCCGCGCCCGGCGCGAAGCCAGCCAGCCCATTCGCGGGCGCACCGGCGGCTCTACCTTCGCCAACCCGCATGCCTGCAAGGCGTGGGAGCTGATCGACAAGGCCGGCTGCCGGGGCCTTCGGCTGGGCGGCGCGCAGGTCTCGGAACAGCACTGCAACTTCCTGATCAACACCGGCACGGCCACGGCCGCCGAACTGGAAGACCTGGGCGAGACCGTGCGCGCCCGCGTCAGGGCGGCCAGCGGCGTCGACCTGCGATGGGAACTGCGCCGCATCGGCAATCGCCTGGACGCCGCGCCGGACACCGCCAGCCCGGAAGGGACCACGCCATGAGCAAGCGCGTCACGGTCCTGATGGGCGGGTTCTCCGCCGAACGCGAGGTCTCGCTGAACAGCGGCAAGGCCGTGGCGGCGGCGCTTGCGGACGCCGGCTATACGGTGGCGACCCATGATGTCCGGCGCGACATGAACGACCTGCTGGCGGTGCTGCGCGACAGCCGTCCCGACGCGGTGTTCAACGCCCTGCACGGACGCTTCGGCGAGGACGGCCGTATCCAGGGCGTGCTGGACATCATGGGGCTGCCCTATACGCATTCGGGCGCGCTGGCCAGCGCCATGGCCATGGACAAGCCGACCGCCAAGGCGGTATTCGCCGACCACGGCATTCCGGTGGCGGAGCATCGCATCGTCGGTCCCGCAGACTTCGCCGACCCGGCCCGCGAGCCGATGCCCCGGCCCTATGTCATCAAGCCGCTGAACGAGGGCTCCAGTGTCGAGGTCCATGTCATCCTGGACGGCGCCAATACACTGCAAGCCCTGCGCCAGGACTGGCCGTTCGGCCGCCGCGCCATGGTCGAGGCCTTCATCCCCGGCCGGGAACTGACCGTCGCGGTCATGGGCCAGGGCGCCGAGGCCCGCCCCATGGCGGTCACCGAAATCACCACCGCGCGCGGGTTCTATGATTACGACGCCAAGTACGCGCCCGGCGGCTCGCGCCATATCCTGCCGGCAGACCTGCCCGCCAAGGTCGAGCGCGGCTGCCTGGACATGGCCACCCGCGCCCATCAGGCGCTGGACTGCCGGGGGGTCAGTCGCGCCGACCTGCGATACGATGGCGAAACGATCTATGTACTGGAGGTGAACACGCAGCCCGGCATGACCAATACGTCCCTGGTCCCCGAACAGGCCTCCCTGATCGGCTATTCCTTCCCCGACCTGTGCGCCTGGATGGTGGAGGCCGCGTCATGCGACGGATGACGCCGTCCCGAGAGTCGCCCCGCAAGGGGGCGCGCAAGGCGGTCCCGGCGAAGGCCGGAAACCGGGCCGGGACGGGCGCGCGCGCCCGGACGGCAAGCGGCGCTGCGGCGCCGAGCCTGGCGCACATGGCGCGACGGGCCCGGCTTGTCGGCGTGTTCCTGGCCCTGGCCGGCGTTTCCGGGGGCCTGCTGTGGGTCTGGCAGTCCGGCGTCATCGGCCGACAGGTGACGGCCGCCGGCGCGGGTGTCGAAC
>CAYFTQ010000344.1:0-3471 GCA_964346035.1 uncultured Roseospira sp.
CAGTGCCGGCCATGCCGAGGCGGTCGTCAACCGCGCCGACATCCTCGACCGCAACGGAGTCATCCTGGCCACCAACCTGCCGACGGTGAACCTGTACGCCAATCCGCGCAAAGTCATCGATCCCGCCCAGACTGCCGCGCGCCTGGTCCAGGTGCTGCCGGATCTGACGTTCGAGACGGTGCTGGCCGAGCTGACATCCGACGGGCGCTTTGTCTACCTTCGCCGCAACCTGACCCCACTGGAGCAGGAACGGGTCAACCGTCTTGGCCTGCCCGGGCTGGAGTTCGAAGCCGCCGAGCGGCGCATCTATCCTCAGGGCCGGCTGGCGGCCCATGTCCTGGGGGCTACCAACCTGGACAACGCGGGCCAGGCCGGCATTGAACGCGGCTTCGACAGCCGATTGGGCGACACCGACCAGCCCGTGACCCTGTCCCTGGACGTGCGCGTTCAGCATGCGGTTCACGACGTGCTGGAGGCGGCGATCACCCGGTTCAAGGCGCTGGCCGGCGCGGCCATCGTGGCCGACGCGCAGACGGGCGAGGTCCTGGCCCTGGTCAGCCTGCCCGACTACGAGCCAGCGAGCTATGGCGCCGCAGATCCGGACGCGCGGTTCAATCGCGCGACCATGGGCGTGTACGAGATGGGCTCCACGTTCAAGCTGCTGAACACCGCGCTGGGCCTGGATGTCGGCGGCTTCCAGTTGGACGACGGTTTTGATGCCTCGCACCCGCTGCGAATGGCCGGCTTCACCATCAACGATTTTCATGCCCAGGCGCGCTGGCTTTCGATCCCGGAAATTCTGGTGCACTCGTCCAACATAGGCTCGGCCAAGCTGGCCCTGGCCGTTGGCGGCCGGGCACAAAAGGCGTTCCTGGACCGGCTGGGCATGCTGACGCCGCTGAGCATCGAACTGCCGGAGGCCGGCCAGCCGCTGTACCCGTCCACCTGGCGGCCGATCAACACGGTGACGGTCTCGTACGGACATGGCATCGCGGTGACGCCCCTGCATCTGGTCAATGCCGTGTCGGCGCTGGTCAACGGCGGCCTGTACCGGCCGGTCACGCTGCTGAAGCGCGACCCGGCGGCCGGCGCGCCGACGACCCGGCGCGTGATCTCGGCGCGCACCTCGCAGGCCATGCGCTCACTGATGCGCCAGGTCGTGGCCGAGGGCACCGGCGGCAAGGCCGACGTGCCGGGCCTGCTGGTCGGCGGCAAGACCGGCACGGCGGAAAAGGCCGGCGGCGGCGGCTATCGGCGCACCGCCCTGATGCCCTCGTTCGTAGCCGCCTTCCCGATGGATGCGCCGCGCTATGTGGTCCTGGCCATGCTCGACGAACCCCATGGCCTGCCCGAAACGCACGGCTATGCCACCGCCGGGTGGAACGCGGCACCCACGGTGGGGGCCATCATCGCCCGCGTCGCGCCCATCCTGGGCGTGGTGCCAAAACCGGCGGCGACGTCCGGAGACGGCGCTGTCACGCTGGCGGCGGCCGAGGGGCGAGCCGGTGCATCTGAATGAGTTGATCGCGGCCGCGCGTGGGGGCGGGCGGCCTGTTGGAACAGACCCGGAAGGGCAGACGGAGGCGGACCCGGAAGCCATGCGCGGCACCCTGCACAGTTTGGCCGAAACAGCTCTGTCGGGCCTGGATATTACCGGGCTGACAGCCGATTCGCGCCGTGTCGCGCCCGGGTACCTGTTTGCCGCCCTGCCGGGGGCAAGGACCGACGGCCGCGCCTTCATCCCGGATGCCCTGGCCCGGGGCGCGGTCGCCGTGCTGGCGCCGAGTGGCACCGGACGCGAGGCCCTGCCACCCGGTGTCGCGCTGCTGACCGACGCGCGCCCGCGCCGGGCCCTGGCGCGCATGGCGGCGCGCTTCCATGGCCGCCAACCCGAGACCGTGGTGGCCGTGACCGGTACCAACGGCAAGACCTCGACCGTCCTGTTCGCGCGCCGCATCTGGGCCGCGCTGGGCCGTGATGCCGGCAGCCTCGGCACCCTTGGGGCCAGTGCGCCAGGCTATGAGCGGGCCGAGACCCTGACCACGCCCGACCCGGTGTTGCTGCATGAGGTGCTGGCCGGGATGGCAGCGGCGGGCTGCGATCATCTGGCCATGGAGGCGTCCAGCCACGGTCTCGACCAGGATCGCCTGGACGGCGTGCGGCTGGCGGCGGCGGCCTTCACCAACCTCAGTCACGACCATCTGGACTATCACGGCACCATGGCCCGCTATCGTGCCGCCAAGGCCCGCCTGTTCTCGGACGTCATGGCCCCGGGCGGCGTGGCGGTGCTGAACGCCGACGTCCCCGAGCTGGAGGCGCTGTCCGACCTGTGCCGGCGCCAGGGCCATCGCGTCCTGACCTACGGGCGTGCCGGGGCCGACCTGCGGCTGGAACGCCTGACCCCCGCTCCGGACGGTCAGGACATGCGCCTGACGGTGCTGGGCTCGCGCCATGACGTGCATCTGCCCGTGGCCGGCGACTTTCAGGCCATGAACGCGCTCGCCGCACTGGGACTGGTGCTGGCCACCGGCAATCACGCCGGACACGCGGTAGCCGCGCTGGAAAGCCTGGAAAGCGTACCCGGCCGCATGCAGAAAGTGGCCTCGCCGGCCGTCGGCGGGGCGGTCTATGTGGACTATGCCCACACCCCGGATGCCCTGGAGACGGTGCTGGCCGGCCTGCGTCCGCACGTGGGCACCGGCGGCCGGCTGCTGTGCGTGTTCGGGTGTGGCGGCGACCGTGATGCCGGCAAACGCCCGGCGATGGGCGAGATCGCCGCCCGGCTGGCGGACCTGGCCATCGTGACCGACGACAACCCGCGCACCGAGGATGCGGCCGCCATCCGCGCCGCCATCCTGGCGGCCTGCCCGCGCGGGCGCGAGATCGGGGATCGCGCCGAAGCGATCCGGCAGGCCGTGGCCACGCTGGCGCCCGGCGACGTGCTGCTGGTCGCCGGCAAGGGCCATGAACGGGGTCAGATCGTGGGCGGGCGCGTGCTGCCCTTCGATGATGCCGAGCAGGTTCGGGCCGCCGTCGCGGCGCTCGACGGCGCGCCGACCCATGACGGGGAGGACGCGCCATGACGCCATGCACGACCTCCGATGCCACGTCGCCGGTTCCGCTGTGGCGGGCCGCCGAGGCCGCCGAGGCCATCGGCGCCACAGCCAGCGCAGACTGGAACGCCCATGGCGTGTCCATCGACAGCCGCACCATCGAAGGAAACGATCTGTTCGTGGCCCTGCGCGGCCCCAGCTTCGACGGACATGATTTCGTGCCCGCCGCGCTGGCGGCGGGCGCCGCCGCCGCCCTCGTCGATCATGCGCCCGATGGCGCGCCGACCGACCGGCTGCTGGTGGTCGAGGACACCATGGCAGCGCTCCAGGACCTGGCGCGCGCCGCCCGCGTCCGCGCCCGCAACGTGCGGCTGGTCGCCGTGACCGGCAGCGTGGGCAAGACCGGCACCAAGGAGAT
>CAYFTQ010000345.1:0-3466 GCA_964346035.1 uncultured Roseospira sp.
CCGGCCATGGTCGCCGACGATGCAGGGCAGGCGGCCGCCTGTGTTCATCCCCTGGCGGGCGGAGAGACTTGGCCATGATCGGCGCATCGGCCTTCCCCCTGCTGGTCGCCGAGGGCCTGACCAGGCGGTATCCTCAGCCGCGCCCGACCCCGCTGGCAAACGCGCCGGCGCGGGCGGCGGTGGAGGACGTCTCGTTCACGCTCGGCGCCGGCGAAAGCCTGGGCATCGTGGGCGAAAGCGGCTGCGGCAAGTCCACGCTGGCGCGTCTGCTGAGCGCGCTGGAGGCGCCCGACCACGGCCGCGTGCTGGTGGCCGGCCAGGACCCCGCCACCCTGGAGAGGCGCGCGTTGCGTCACCTGCGGCGCACGACGCAGATGGTGTTCCAGGACCCCATGGGATCGCTGGACCCGCGTTGGACGGTGGGACGCATCGTGGCCGAGCCCATGGCCGGCCTGATGCCCGAGGTCACCCCGTCGGCGCGGCGCGCGGCGGTGGCTGAGGCGCTGGCCGCCGTGGGGCTTGAGTCCGCGCTCGCCGACGGCTACCCGCATCAGGTCTCAGGCGGACAACGCCAACGCATCGCCATCGCCCGCGCGCTGGTCACGGACCCGGACCTGATCATCGCCGACGAACCGGTCTCCGCCCTGGATGTCTCGGTTCAGGCCCAGGTCCTGAACCTGTTCCTGGACCTGCGTGCCCGGCGCCGGCTGGCGCTGGTGTTCATCAGTCACGACCTGGCCGTGGTCCGCCATGTCACGGAACGCGTCATGGTCATGGTGCAAGGCCGCATCGCGGAGATCGGGCCGACGGCGGCGGTGCTGGACCGGCCCGCGCATCCCCACACGCAGGCACTTTTGGCCGCCGTGCCCCGCCTGGACGCAGCCTTGGCTCGCATGACCGCAAGCGGCGACCCACCAGGCCCGCCCATCCGCCGCCGCGCAATCTGGCCCGGACCGGCGGAAGAGCCGACCACGGTGCCCGACGGCACCGGTTGCGTGCACCGGATGCACTGCCCGCTGGCCGTGCCGGCATGCCGTACCCGGGTCCCGCCGCTGGCGCCGGCCCCGCCCTGGCTGCCCGGCGCGGCGGCGCGCCGGGTGGCCTGCCACCGGGCGGCCGACGTGGCATCGGGCGCCATCGCGGAGCGGGCCGATTGACAATACCGGACGACGCCCCAACATGGCTCCAAAGACGTCATCGGGACGGCGCGTGCCGTCCCGCTCGCCTCACGGACGCCAGCCCCGGACCAGCCCGAACGATAACAAAAGGACCAGCCGGAATGATCGGACAGTTGAACCATGTTGCCATCGCGGTCCCTGATCTGGAGGCCGCCGCCGCCGACTACCGCGATACGCTGGGCGCCAAGGTCTCCGACCCGGTGCCGCAGCCGGATCACGGGGTGACCGTGGTGTTCGTCCAACTGCCCAACACCAAGATCGAGCTGCTGCACCCGCTGGGCGAAAAATCCCCGATCCAGGCGTTCCTCGACAAGAACCCCTCCGGGGGCATCCATCACGTCTGCTATGAGGTCGAGGACATCCTGGCCGCCCGCGACACCCTGAAGGGCCAGGGCAAGCGCGTCCTGGGCAACGGCGACCCCAAGATCGGCGCCCACGGCAAACCGGTGCTGTTCCTGCATCCCAAGGACTTCACGGGCACGCTGGTCGAGCTGGAGCAGGCCTGAGCCTGCCTCCGCCGCACCGACGCCACGCCGACGCCACCTAGACATGGGCGGCCAGGACAGATGAGTTGGTATTGTGACGTGGCCCCCGGGCACCCCTGGCACGGCCCCTATCATGACACCGAGTACGGTTTTCCCGTGTCGGACGAGACCGTGCTGTTCGAACGGCTCTGCCTGGAGATCTTCCAGGCCGGGCTGTCCTGGCTGCTGGTGCTGAAAAAGCGCGCGGCGCTGAGCGCCGCCTTCGCCGGCTTCGATGTTGACCGCGTGGCCGGTTTTGACGACACCGATCGCGCCCGCCTGCTCGCCGACGCCGGCATCATTCGCAACCGCCGCAAAGTCGATGCCGTGATAGAAAACGCCCGTCGCGTGCAGGGACTGCGCGACTCGCACGGCGGCTTCCTGCCCTGGATCGAAGCCCATCAGCCGCGCGAGTTGACGGCGTGGGTGAAGCTTTTCCGCGTCACCTTCCGATTCACGGGACCAGAGGTCGTGAACGAGTTCCTGATGAGCATTGGAACGTTGCCGGGCGCCCACCGGGACTCCTGCCCCGTGCAGGCGCGGATACTTGAACGCCGCCCGGCCTGGACACGGCTCCCCTGACCTGCGTATTTAGAGCGGTCGTAAACTAATCGGGGGCGGGTGGGGTTCGACCGAACATCGCCGGCCCGGGATCGCGAAACGCGCTTGCGGGCGATCCCCTCTCGTCCCTCCATTGATTCGGTCGGCTGCAGGCGCGGAAGAAAACCGCAACCGCATGGCGCCCGATAGAGCGGGGATAAGCCATGGGCGGCGTGCTGACGCTGGATTGCGAGTCGCTTGACCCGAACCGCGCGATCGAAATCGCGCCCCGGGTCTGGTGGGTGGGGCATTATCTGGAAGACGATCCGTTCCAGTGCCACGTCTACCTCATCGAACACGGCGACCAGTCGATACTGTTCGACCCCGGCTCGGCACTGACCTTCCGCCATACCCTGCGCAAGATCGAACAGGTCGTCCCGCTATCGAACATCCGCTATTACGTCTGCCATCATCAGGACCCGGACATCACCGGGGCCTTGCCGCTGATCGACCAGTTGGTCAGCCGCCCAGACGCCGTGCTGGTGTGCCACTGGCGGGCCAAGGCCCTGCTGCGTCACTATGGGCTGAGCTTGCCGTTCTGGCTGGTCGAGGACCACGACTGGCGGCTTGACCTGGGCGGGCGCATGCTGCGGTTCGTGTTCACGCCCTATGCCCACTTCCCGGGCGCCTTCGTCACGTTCGACGAAGCCAGCGGCGTCCTGTTTTCCAGCGACCTGTTCGGCGGCTTCACGAAAGGCTTTCAGCTCGTCGCCCGCGACCGCGGCTATTTCGAGCAGATGCGCCCCTTCCATGAACACTACATTCCCAGCCGGGACGTCCTGCAATACGCCCTCAAGGCCATTCAGGCCCATCCCGTGCGCATGATCGCGCCACAGCATGGCTCCATCATTCCGACCGATCTGGTGGGCTTCATGATGGATCAGTTGATGAACCTTGATTGCGGCCTGTTCCTGCTGTCGCGCCAAAACACCGACGTCAAGCGCCTGATGACCTTGAACCAGGCGCTCAAGGACATCACCCGCACCATGATTCTGTACCGCGACTTCGCGGACATTGCTCATAATCTTCTCGCAATCGCCCAGGAGTTGCTGCCGGCCCTGTCGCTGGAGTTCTACACGAAAACGAGCGACGGCGGCATTCTTCACCTTACGCCTGAAAATCGTTATCGCGGCCGGCTTTCGACCGCCATGCCGACGGGCGTGT
>CAYFTQ010000346.1:0-3462 GCA_964346035.1 uncultured Roseospira sp.
GGAAATGCTTGATGAAGGACTGGTCAATGGTGATCGACATCGGTCGCTATCCTTGCCGCTGAGGGATGGGGCGTTACGAAAGGTCTTAGAGGGGGCATCAAGGGCGATCCGGGCGCATTGGTCCGGCTTTCGGGTGTCACCCGAAACGCCTCCCCCCTTCAGGGAGGAGGGTGGGAGGGGGGTGTCTCGGCAACCGAGGCCCGACGCCTTCCGCGTCAACCCCACCCCGACCCTCCCCTGTCCAGGGGAGGGAGGCGGGGTTCGCGACGACCGCTACCTTGGCGTGATGAAAATGAACCCGAAAAGCCGGATCAGGCGCCGCCGGGGTAGAGACGGCGGAAGCCCTCGGCGACGCGGCGCACGACGGCCGGATCGCGATGCTTCCAGTAGCGCGGATCGCGCATCAGGGCCTTCAGGTCGTCCTCGCCGGGAGCGCCGTTGCCGCCGCCGCCGCCGCCGTTCGGGGTCACCAGGTCCGGTTCGCCGTCCGCCATCATGCGCCACAACGCCAGAACACCCTCGCGGGTGGAAGCCAGGGCGGCATAGACGTCCTCGGGCAGGTGCGCCTTGCCCCAGGCGGCAAGCTGGCGGCTGATCTCGCCCCAGCGGTCCTCGCCGCCGAAGTGCTCGACCAGCTTCGCCAGATCGGTTTCGACGCGCTGGCTTTCGCCCATCTGTTCGAGCACCGGCATGACCCGTTCCACCGCCAGGTCGTAGACAAGCTGTGCCTGCGCCGGCGTGAAGCCGGCGGCGTGCAGCCGGGCATTGACGTCCGGGTCAATGCCCAGGCGGGGATGATCGACCCGGACCGGGTAGTCGTCGGGCCGGTCGGGGATGCCGAGGGCCTGGCGGAAGCGGATGTGCGCCGCCTCGTCGTCGTCCGGCCCCGGCACCACGACGGCGCCGTCAAGGCGATCCAGCATGTCCAGATAGGCCGCCGACAACGCGGCGACGTCGATCCGCCCCGTGACCGGGTTCAGGAACGGCGCCAGCGCGGCCGGCGTGCCGGAGGACGGCATTCCGGAGGACGGGTCGGGGCCGCGCGTCGCGGCCATGGGGCCAAGCGGTCCGGCGGCGCCGGGCGGGAAGGGAAAGTCCATGGCGTGTTCTCCCATGCAAACAGGAAAATGGGACATCGTTCGGATGCGGGAGCCGGCCGAAGGGCTCGACCCCTTACGGTGTGTGACAACCACGCTCCCTCCCCTGGACAGGGGAGGGAGCGTGGTCGGGTTGACGCGGAAAGGCGCTTGCCTCTCGGTTGGTCGCGATACCCTCCCCCTCCCGTCCTCCCCCCTGAAGGGGGGAGGTGTTCGGACAGCGCACGGGCATTGGCGTGACGCGACCGATCCGGCGTGTCGGTACGAAAAAAAGCCCGCGCCGGGACGGGCGCGGGTGCAGGCGGTCGGACGGAGGGTTGGGGTATCAGAGGCCCGGCGGGGCGCGGCCCTCGGTGATCAGGCGGTCCAGGTGGGCGACCAGGGCACGCTGGCCCTCCAGGTGACGCAGGGCGGCATCCGAGGCCTGAGGCCCCAGGTGCCGCTCCACCGTCAGCGCGCGCAGGTGGGCGCGCACCAGGGCGCCGTCTCCGCCCCGGAACAGGCGCGCGCAGGCCCGCGCCAGGTCGGCGCGGGACGGGTCGGCGCCGGGTGGAACCACCGTCGGCGGGTCATCGGCCATGGCCGGGTCCTCCGCCACCTTCAGCGGCGCCCAGCGCGGCGCCCAACTGTTGCGCCAGGGCGCCCCAATCCAGGCTGACGGGGGCCGGGCCGGCGGCGTGCGGGTCCGGCTCCGACCCCGGCTCCGAACCCGGCGCCGGGTCCGGCGGTCGGATCGCGGCATCCGGAACCCCCAGCGCGCGGGCCAGCCAGCGCGCCGCGCCGTCGATGTCCACCACCCGCGCGCCGGCCTCGCCCAGGCCCAGCACCGTGGTGACCCAGGTCAGGGTGGCGTGAGCGTCGCTCATGCGCTGCTGCTGGGCCAGGGGCGAGGCATGCACCAGGTCCACCAGGCGGCCGTCCAGACGCAGGTCCCGGACCTCGCCGCGCCGACGCAGGATGGCCAGTCCGCGCCGCACCAGAGGGGTCAGCAACTCGGCCTGAAGACGACCGTAGGACGCGCCCAGCACGCGCGCCATCTCGGCCGCGCGGTGGACCACCTCGGTGGCCGTCATGCCGGGGCTGTCGGGCTGACCCAGCCGGTCCGCCAGCAGGGCGTGACGGATGCGGCTGCGCAGATCCGCCAGTACAAGTTGCGAGACATCGAAGTCCCCGGCCGCCTTCAACGGCGTCAGCCCGGACGAGCCGACCGCCTTGGGGATGATGGTTCCGGGCACCAGTCGCACGGTGGCCGGGTTCAGAACGCCGTCGTCGTCGGCCTGCCAGATGCCGGTGACCGCGATGGAGGCGTTCTTCAGCACCAGTTCAACCACCTTGTTGGCGGTTCGGATGTCGGGCAGGGCTTTCATGACCGGGGAGCGGCCATAGACCTCGCCCGGCGCCTTCAGCCAGCGGAAACACAGGTAGGGTGAGACCGCGAAGCGCCCCCGGGCCAGAATACTCGCCGCCTCGGTGCCCGGCGTCGCAACGTCGCCGATCAGATCGGCGGCCTCGGCCGCGCCCAGCAGCAGGGCGGTATAGGCATAGCCGCGCGCGTCGGGGACGACGCATTCCAGCACCGACAGGTCAAGGTCGGGTTCGCGCGCCGTCCGCGTTTCCAGGTCCGGCGGCAGCACGGCGCCGGGATAGCGCTGGCGCAGGGCCGGCAGAGACAGCCGTACGCGACGGAACACCGTATCCAGCCGGCCGGAGGGCCCCTCGTCCAGGGCCACATCGGCCATCGGCACGGCGGCAAAGCGGAAGGCGCTGGGCTCGCCCCGTGGCGCTTCCTCGAACGCCAGGCAGGCGGTGCCGATGGTGACCAGATCCAGGTAGGCCTGATGGATCTCGACCGCAAAGTTGGAGCCGGCGAACGCGGCCCGCAGCACCTCGGCGGTCTGCTGCAGGATGGGCGCGACGTCGGCCTTCTCTGCGTCGTCCAGGTCGCTTCCGGCGGCCAGATCGAACCAGCGCGCCCACGGTGGCGTCAGTTGCGCCACCATGCTGGCGGCCAGTTGATCGACGGCGTCCGGCGCGGTGCCATCGTAAAGGGTGGCCGGCGCGCCGGCGCCGGGGGTGGCGTCGCCCAGCGCCGACTGGCGGTGCGGCAGCGCGTGGTCATAGCAGGCTTGCCACAGCGACTCCCAGCGTCGGCGCCGCTCGCGCGCGGTGCGGTAGCGGCGCAGAAGCACCGGCACGGGATCGTCCGGTGCCTGGGCCGTCCCGGCAGGCGGGGCGGCGGCGCCGGGGGCAACGGGGCTGTCCATGCGTTCAGTCTCCCAGCAGGGTTTTCAGGCCGGCCCGGTTCGGCGACTCGGTCGGGGACAGCACACCGCGATAGGAGGTGCGAACCGTCGAGCGCCAGCCC
>CAYFTQ010000347.1:0-3447 GCA_964346035.1 uncultured Roseospira sp.
GGAGGATGACCCCATGAGCGACGGACTGAAGATGGTTGTGTGCATCAAGCAGGTTCCGGACAGCGCGCAGATCCGGGTTCATCCTGTGACGAACACGATCATGCGCCAGGGTGTTCCGACGATCATCAACCCGTATGACCTGTTTGCGCTGGAGGCGGCGCTTTCGCTTCGGGACCGGCTTGGGGGCACGGTGACGGTCCTGACGATGGGGCCCCCGATGGCGGCGTCGGCGTTGCGCAAGGCGCTGGGGCACGGTGCTGACCGGGCCATTCTGCTGTCGGACCGGTTTTTTGCCGGGGCGGACACGCTGGCGACGTCGTATGCGCTGTCGGCGGCGATCCGGACGCTGGGGCGGGACCGGGCGGTGGACATCGTGTTCACGGGCAAGCAGACGATTGACGGCGACACGGCGCAGGTTGGCCCCGGCATTTCGCGGCGGATGGGTCTGAACCAGTTGACGTATGTGGCGTCGATCCCGGCGCTGGACGTTGCGGCTGGGGAGATCACGGTGCAGCGCCGGGCCGAGGGCGGGGTTCAGGTTCTGAAGACGCGTCTGCCGTGCCTGATCACCATGCTGGAGGGGACGAACACGCTGCGGCGGGGCTCGCTGCCGGACGTGCTGCGGGCCGAGCGGGCGGAGGTGGAGACCTGGGACGCGGTTGCGGCCGGGGTGGAAGACATCGGTCAATGCGGCATGAAGGGCTCTCCGACCAAGGTCAGCAAGGTGTTCGCGCCGCAGCCCCGGGCGGACAAGGCGGCGATGATCGCCGGCGAGGGCGCCGAGGCGCAGGCCGAGGCGGCGGTGTCTGCGCTGTGCGCGGCGGATGCGCGGCTGCTGGATGTGATCGCGAAGGGTGCTGTGGTGGGCTGATCCCCATCAGGACAGGAGGGACGAGAGATGGCGGAGACCCCGAAGGCGCCGGCGGCGGCGCGTGGCAAGACGACGGCGTTGCCGGAGCACCTGAAGGCGTATCGCCACGTGTGGGTGTTCGTGGAGCTGGAACACGGCCGGGTTCACCCGGTGTCGTGGGAGCTGATGACCGAGGGCCGGCGTCTGGCCGACGACCTGAAGGTTGATCTGGCCGGGGTGGTTCTGGGTCCGGCGGGCGCGGATACCGAGCGCGCGGTGGCGGAGGTGTTCCACTACGGCGCCGACCGGGTCCACCTGATGGAAGACCCTCTGCTGGCGGCCTATCGGACCGACCCCTACACCAGGGCGCTGACCGATCTGGTCAACACCCACAAGCCGGAAGTGCTGCTTCTGGGGGCCACGACACTGGGACGGGACCTGGCCGGGGCGGTGGCGACCACGCTGGCCACCGGACTGACGGCGGACTGCACGGAACTGGCCATCGACGCCACGCGGGCGCTGGCGGCGACGCGGCCGACGTTCGGGGGCTCGCTGTTGTGCACCATCATGACGCGCGCTGCCCGCCCGCAGATGGCGACGGTTCGCCCGCGCGTCATGGCGATGGGCGATCCGGACACCAGCCGCACCGGCGAGGTGGTTCGCGGCCACCTGGACATGGTGGAAGAGGACATCGTCACCAAGGTTGTGGACTTTGTGCCGGACGCCGATACCGACCAGGCGCAACTGGCCTATGCCGACATCGTGGTGGCCGGCGGGCTGGGGCTGGGCAAGCCGGACAACCTGCGCCTTGTGATGGAGCTGGCGCAGGTCCTGGGGGCGGAATACGGCTGTTCGCGGCCGCTGATCCAGAAGGGCTGGATGAGCGCGGATCGCCAGATCGGCCAGACCGGCAAGACGATCCGGCCGCGTCTGTACATCGCGGCGGGGATTTCCGGGGCCATCCAGCACCGGGTCGGCTGCGAGGGCGCGGACCGCATCCTGGCCATCAACCTGGACCCCAACGCGCCGATTTTCGAGTTCGCCCACCACGGCATCGTCGGTGACGCGCTGGAGGTTCTGCCGGCGCTGACGGCGGCGTTCCGCAAACGTCTGGCGCAATCGCGCCTGGCCGGGTGAGCGGGCGCGCGGGTGCGTTTCGAATGGATCCGGCCGGCAGCGGCCACGGGCTCCGACGGCATGTCGGCATACGGAGAGAAGACCATGACCCAGCGGGAACACTTCGACGCCATCGTTGTGGGCGCCGGCCCGGCCGGCAACAGCGCCGCGCTGGTGATGGCCCGGGCCGGCCTCACCGTGCTTCAGATCGAACGCGGCGAATACCCCGGCGCCAAGAACGTGCAGGGGGCCATTCTGTACGCCGACGCGCTGGAACGGCTGATCCCGGACTTCCGGGACAGCGCGCCGCTGGAACGCCACGTCATCGAACAGCGCATGTGGATGCTGGACGATCAGGCCTTTGTCGGCTCCAGCTACCGCTCCGACAGCTTCAACGAGGCGCGGCCGAACCGCTACACCATCATCCGCTCGCAGTTCGACCGCTGGTTCTCAAGCCAGGTCAAGGCGGCCGGGGCGCTGGTCATCTGCGAGACCACGGTGACCGGCCTTCTGAAGGACGGCAAGGGCCGGGTGATCGGGGTTGCGACCGACCGCGACCAGGGCGAGGTGACGGCCGACGTGGTGGTGCTGGCCGACGGGGTGAACGCGCTGCTGGGCAGCCGCGCCGGCCTGCGTCCGGAACTGAGCCCGAAAGAGGTGGCGCTGGGCGTCAAGGAGACCATCTTCCTGTCGCGCGAAATCATCGATGCGCGCTTCAACCTGAAGGACAACGAGGGCGTGGTGATCGAGGCCGCCGGCTCGATCACCGCCGGCATGACGGGCACGGCGTTCCTGTACACCAACGGCGACAGCCTGTCGGTGGGCATCGGCTGCCTGATCAGCGACTTCGCGGAAAGCCGGGTCAAGCCGTACTTCCTGTTGGAGAAGTTCAAGCGCCATCCGGCCATCGCGCCGTTGATCGCCGGCGGCGAGGTGAAGGAATACGCCGCGCACATGCTGCCGGAGGGCGGCTATAACGCGGTCCCCCAGCTTTATGGCGACGGCTGGGTGGTGGCCGGCGACGCCGCGCAGTTGCTGAACGCGGTCCACCGCGAGGGCTCCAACCTGGCCATGACCTCGGGCCGGCTGGCGGCGGAAACCATCGTGGCGGCCAAGGCCGTCGGCAAGCCGATGACGGCGGCCACGCTGAAGGCCTACAAGGCCGCCATGGCCGACAGCTTCGTCATGCGCGACCTGAAGAAATATCGCCGCCTGCCGAAGGTGCTGGAGACCAACAAGCACTTCTTCACCGACTATCCCCGCCTGCTGACCCGCGCCGCCGAAACCATGCTGCGCGTCGACGGCGTGCCCAAGCGCGACAAGGAAAAGCAGGTCCTGGGCGCCTTCCGCGCCGAACGCGGCCTCAGCGGCCTGGTCGGGGATATCCTGAAGATGGGGCGGGCGTGGCGATAGCGGGACCCGGCCCAACCGGACCGTGGGCGATCCGGTGTTCGGGTCGGATGCGCGGCGATGCGGCTGAA
>CAYFTQ010000348.1:0-3416 GCA_964346035.1 uncultured Roseospira sp.
GGCAGGGCGTGGGCGCCGTAGTGGCGGCGACGGGCGTGCTCTGGCTGTGGGCTACGCGGCCGGGCCGGCCGGTGGTCGTGGCCGCCACGCTGTGCGCGGCCCTGCTGGTGCCGCCGCATGTCAACGATCATGACCTTGTGCTGCTGGCCCTGCCGCTGGCGGTTCTGGTCGCGGCTGGTTCGCGCGGCCGCTGGCTTTGCGGCGAACCCGGTTTGCTGGCGCTGGTCTGGCTGGCGCCGATGGTGCTGGCTCCGCTGGCCAGGGTAAGCGGGATTCAATCCGGCCCGCTGCTGGTGCTGGCCTTGTTCGTCCTCGCAACGCGGCGGGCCTTGGCCGAACCGCCGGGCGGGTCGGCCGGCGGCAGCTATTCGTTGCGCAGGTAGGTCGCCGCCGGCGCGCTCAGGGCGCGCCAGGTCCCCAGGTATCCGGCCGCCAGAGTGACCGCGACGCAGACCAGGATGGTGGCGGCGATAACGCCGGGCAGCGGGGTCCAGCCAAAATCCATGACGAACACCACCACCGCCCATGCCGCCACGCCGCCGACGATGGCGGCAATCACGCCGGTGGCCAGGCCGAGCAGGCCGTATTCCAGGAGATAGCCGCGCAGCAGGGCGCCCCGGGTTGCGCCCACCACCTTCAACACCACGGAATCGTGAACCCGGCGCGCGTGGCCGGCGGCGAAGGCTCCGGCCAGGACCAGCGCGCCGGCCAGCAGGGTGATCCCGGCGGCCGCCGCGATGGCGCCGGCGGCGGTCTCCAGGATGGCGCGGGCGCTTTGCAGCGCGCTGCGCACCCGGATGGCCGAAACGTTGGGGAAGGCGTCGGTGACGGCCCGTTCCAGCGCCGTCTCGTGGGCCTCATCAACCTGCACGGTGGCGATCCAGGTGCGCGGCGCGCCGGCCAGGGCGTTCGGCGAGACCACGAACGTGAAGTTGATGCGCAGCGAACCCCAGTCCACCCTGCGCACGTTGGCCAGCGTGCCCGTGATCGCGCGCCCCAGGATGTTGACGGTCAGGGTATCGCCGACCGCAAGGCCGAAGCCTTCGGCCAGTTCCTCGGTCAGCGAGAATAGCGGCGCGCCGTCGTGGTGTTCTGCCCACCAGTCGCCGCGCGTGATGCGGGCCTCTTCCGGCGGTTGCGCCCGGGTGGTGAAGCCCCGGTCGCCGCGCAGTGCCCAGCGCGCGTCCTCGGCCACCTCGGCCTCGGCGATCGGAACGCCGTCCAGGTGGGTGATGCGCCCGCGCACCATGTCGGCGAAGGCGGTCCGCCCGACGCCCTCGGAGTCGGTCAGGATCCGGCGCAGGCCCTCAACCTGATGCGGCTGAATGTCGATGAAGAAGAAGGCCGGCGCCTGGGCCGGAAGGCGCTCGTCGATCTGGCGCGTCAGGTTGCCCTGGATCAGCGCCACGATGACCAGCACCGACAGCCCCAGCCCCAGCGACATCACCACCGAGACCGTGGCCGAGCCCGGCCGGTGCAGGTTGGCCAGCGCCAGCCGTGCCCCCGGCCGCCCGCGCGCAAGCGGGCCGGCGCGCCGGGCCAGCGTCCGCACCCCCAGCGCGGCCAGCCCGAACAGCCCCAGGGCCAGGGCGGCACCGGTCAGGAAGACGGCGGCGAAGCGCGGCTCGGTGGCGCTGGTCACGGTCAGGATCGCCAGTCCGGACAGTGCCAGGGCCAGCGCCAACAGGTAGCGCCGCCGGGGCCAGCGCGGTCCCTCGGCCACCGTGCCCCGGATCAGGGCCAGCGCCGGCAGGTCGCGCGCCCGCGCCAGCGGCCAGAGCGCGAACACCAGCGCCACCAGCGCGCCGCTGGTCGCCGCCAGAAGCGCCGGGGCCGGATACAGCGCGACTCGCGCCGCCACTGGCAACCATGACGCTGCCACCGCCTCGGTCACGAAGGGGGCCGCCACCCCAGCCGCCACGCCGATGGCGATGCCAAGGCCCGACAGCAACGCGATCTGGATCGTGTAGACGCGGAAGATCAGCCCGGCCGGTGCGCCCAGGCACTTCAGCGTGGCGATGGTGGTCATGCGACCCTGAAGGAAGGCCCGGGTGGCGTTGGCGACGCCGATACCGCCCACCAGCAACGCCGTCAGCCCGACCAGCGTCAGATAGAGCGTCAGATTGTCCAGGAAGCGGGTCAGTCCGGGGGCGGCGCGGTCGGTTCCGCGCAGGCGCCAGCCGGCATCGGGAAAGGCCGCCTCCAGGCGGGCGCGCAGGCGCTCCTCCGACACGCCCTTGTCGGCGCGCAGCAGGTATTCATGGTCGATCAGGCTGCCCGGCTGCATCAGCCCGGTTGCCGGCAGGGCGTCCAGGGCGATCATAAGCCGGGGACCGAGGCTGAACAGGCTGGCCACCTGGTCGGGCTCGCGCGTGATGGCGGCGCGGATCTCCAGCGTGGCCTGGCCCACGCGCACCCGGTCACCGACCGTCAGACCCAGCCGGTCCAACAGGTTGGGCGCGGCGGCGGCGCCCCAGGTGCCATCCCGCCGCGCCAGGGCCTCCGCCAGCGGGACGCCGCCGGACAGCGCCACGGCGCCATAGAGGGGATAGGCCGGCCCCACGGCCTTCAACTCGACCAGCGCGCGCGTTCCGCCGTCGTCCGGGGCGACGGCCATGGCCCGCATCTCGGCGGTGCGGGCGACGGTGGCGAGGTCCTCCATCAGGGCCACCTGGTCGGCGTCAGGAGGCTGATAGCGGCGCGAGACTTCCAGATCGCCCCCCAGCAGGGCCCGGGCATCGGCCTCCAGTCCGGCGCGTATGGCGCTGTTCATGGACCCGGCGGCGGTCATCGCGAACACGCCCAGCGCCAGACAGGCCACCAGAACACGGAAGCCGGACAGCCCGGCGCGCATCTCGCGCAGGGCCAGACGCAGCGACAGGGGAAGGGAGCGAGTCATGACCAGCCCGCCTGGTTGGAGCCTGAGGAAAGGTCCGGGTGCCTCGGGCGCCGGGCGCACACCAACGACTCGCTCCCCTGGACAGGGGAGGGTCGGGGTGGGGTTGAAGCAGTGGGCGCGACGGTGGCATGAGGGGCTTCGTCCCCCTCCCAACCTCTCCCCGCCGGGGGGAGGAGCCGGGTCGCGCCCGCCGACATCGTGCGGTGGTCCGGGTCTCGAGTCATGAATGGGGCACCGACGAAAGGGAAAACGAAACGGGCAGCCCGTGATATGGGGGCGCGCTCCGCCGTTCCCAGGGCCGATGGCGTCAGGTGTCGTCGAGGGTGTCTTCGTCCGGGCGCGCGGCGGCACTCATCACCTTCAAGACGGCAGGCAGGACAATCCCCAGCGTCACGGCTCCGATGAAGAGACAGGCCACGCCCATGCTGCCGGTCTCGATGGACTGGCCGAACATCGAGATCGCACTGGTTGCTTCGGCGCCGCCGAGGGCCACCAGGGCTAGGCCAATGAGGGCGAA
>CAYFTQ010000349.1:0-3408 GCA_964346035.1 uncultured Roseospira sp.
CGTCACTGCCGCCCGGACCGGAGGCGCGCGCGAAGCGCTCCTCGATCTCGTTTTCCGGAATGGCCAGGGCGGCAGTGACGGTCAGCATGATTCGGGGGCCGGTGGCGGGAGGTCCGGGCGTCAGCCGGTGGCGGCCTTGAGCCTGGCCAACAGCGGCTTTTCGTACTGCATCAGCGTGTCGTAGCCGCCAATCAGGTGCCCGTCCATCAGGATCTGGGGCACCGTGCGGACCTCCGGCAGGCGCACCTTCATGTCCGCAAAGGCCGTTACGGAAGAGACATCGTGCTCTTCGTAGGGAACGCCGCGTTCCTGAAACCAGGCCTTGGCCCGGGAACAGAACGTGCAGTTCGCCTTGGTATAGATTTCGACCTTGACCATCGGGGGGCCTCTTCTTTCAGTTTCGCGTTCGCAACGGTACACGGTTTTGGCCTTGGCCTTGGCCTTGGCCTTGGCGATACGGCCGCAGCCTGCGGCGGTAACAACCGACAGCGCTGGCTGCCCTCCGTGTCTGTCCGGAAAGCCGTTCGGTCCCCAGCCTATGGGGCGTCGTTCCGGATTGCAGCCACACCATAGTGCGGGGTTCGAAACTGTCCGGACGGACCCTCAGGTGCCGGCGATGCGCTCCAGCGCCTCGACATCGCAGCGGAACCGGTTTGCGCCCCGGTCGGCCAGGATACCCTCGCGCCGGAATTCGGCAATGATACGGCTGGCCGTCTCGGTGGTCACGCCCAGCATGGCCCCCATATCCTCGCGCCCGAACAGGTCACACTCGGTCTTGTTGGCGCCGTCCATGAGCAGTAGCAGAAGGCGCGCCACGCGGGCCTTGGCGCCGCCGGTGGACAGGCTGGTCAGCCACGCGTCGGCCTGCTGGACGGACCGCTGCCAGCGCCTCATGAGCTGGGCATGCATGCGCGGCGTTTCGTCGGACAACCGGTTGACCACCTCGCGCGGGATTCGACAGGTCTGGGTCGGCCGCAAGGCGATGGCGGTGTGTTCGTAGTCCTGCCCCAGCACGGCCTCCAGACCGGCGGTGTCGCCGGGCCGCAACAGGCGGACGATGCGCTGGCTGCCGTCGGCCAGGTAATTGACCAGCTTGACCAGTCCGGTACGCACCGTGAAGACCGCCAGACCGGGGTCCGCAACGTGGTAGAGGGCGGCGCCGGGATCGAACGCGATCTCGTCGATCGGCAGGTGAATCAACGCGAAGTCGGAGACCTGAAGGTCCGAGAACAGCGCGGTCTGGCGGATGCCGCAGGCCTCGCATTCCGCCTGGCCTCGCCAGGCCGCCTCGATCGACTTGCCACGCACGGCACTGCTTCTCCCACCTGAAGAGGTGTCGCCCCGGCCAACACAACCGATAAAGCGGCCAGCCCGACATCATCAACAGACTAGAGGAAGCCGTTCGCGCCGTCCACGCAAGCGACAGCGCGCCCGCGCCATCGCCCGGCCCGAACGCGGCCCGGACGCCTAAGCAACAAGGGCATATCCCACCACGGACCAGAGCACCAGGACGATGAACAGCCCGGACAGCGCCAGGCTTTCGCGCAATACGTCGGAGAGGGTCATGGAGCAGCCTCCTGAAGGCCCGGCACCAGCGCCGGCACCACAACAGTCGTTCACTTAATGTTCCAGTCTGCCAACTGGAACATAAAGAGAACGCGCGGTCAAGCCGGTTCATACCGCTCGAGAGGGCAATCGGGTGAACTCGCAAACCGGGCTGACTGTTGCGGGCGCGATCAAAAGAACAATTCTTGCGATCGTGACGCCACTCCGATTCCCGCCCTTAAAGAGGCATGCGCCCCTTTCGTCGCGTTTTAGGCATCGCCTCGCTTGGCACCAGGCCCATGCCTTTCCGTTCAGCCGATTGCCCTGTACCGCTCGACGAAAAGGGGGACCTTTTCGCAGAGCGGCCGGCGCGCCGCTGGTGTCGCTGTACGACACCAGCTTGAAGACCTGGCCGGCGCCGCGAAGCGGCGTATGGCCGTGATCCTGACCTGTCAGGATCAAGGCCGGTCGGTATCAATCGTACGGCATGACGGTCCTCGGCCCCGATCCTGGCTCGACAGGATCGCGGCGCCGGGATGGCGCGGATCTTCAGGGAAGCGCGTCAGTATCGCATCTCTATGACGATGCGCTGTTCGCCCGCGCCGATGGCCACGGTCGACTCGTCAAAGCCGGGCGGGCCGCTGAGCGAGGGGTTGTTGGACACCCCATATCCCTCGGTCGGCATCATGCCCAGAAAGCGGTCCATCGTGCCGTCATGATCCTCGTCGTGATAGACGATGACGGCATGCGGCCCCGGCGTCAGGCCCTGGACCGCGATCACGACCGTACCGGGTTCGGCCGCCGCGCCAACGCGCGCGACCGCCCGCTCGGGATCGCGATAGCCTTCGGGGCCGCGATAGACCTCGGCCTGCACCACGCCTTCGGCATGCTCCACGCCAACGATGGAAAGGATCAGGGTGGCCGTCTCGGCCGCATGGGCCGACGGAGTCGCCGCGCCGGCCAGGCCGGCGACCGCGAGCGGCACGGCAAGCGCCAGGGCGGTCGCCCTGGCCGGTCGGGCACGGTTCCAGACCTTGCGTTCAGTCATGCCTGGTCCCTTTCGATGCCCGAGCCCCCCGACGGCGCAGTCTGCCGCCAGCACCGGCGCCCCGCCATGACGAAGCGCAATGCCACGCCGCCCCGCCGATGCCGTCTCTGGGGATCGGGGGATCGGGGGATGGGTCACGCCGGCTCGCGCGCGGGCGAGTGCGCGTCCATGAGCGCGTTCAGCCGGGCAACGGCGTCCCTCGGCCCCCCGGACCAGGCCCACACACCGGCGCTGACGGCCAGGAAATCCGCGCCGGCCTCAATCAGCGGGCGGGCATTGTCCGGGTTGATGCCGCCGATGGCCACCACGGGAACCACCATCGCCTCCGCCCACCAGCGCAACAAGGCGATGTCCGCGCGGGTTTTGGGCGCCTTGGTGCCGGTATCAAAGAACGCGCCAAAGGCGACATAGTCGGCGCCGCCCTCGCCGGCTTCCATGGCCAAATGGCGGGAGTCGTGGCAGGTCACGCCGACGATGCGGTCCGCGCCCAGCAGGCGCCGGGCTTCGGCCAGCGGGGTATCCTCCTGCCCCACATGGACCCCGTCGCAGCCGGTGGCCAATGCCAGGTCGGGGCGATCGTTCATCAACACGGCCACGTCACGGGCCTGCGCCAGGGGGACAAGAGTGCCGCACATCCGCCGGATGGTGTCGTCGTCGGCATCTTTCAAGCGGATCTGGAGACAGGCCACGTCGCCCCCATCCAGCGCCTCGGTCAGCGCCGCGACAAAAGCGTCGAGATGCTCGATCACCGGCGGGGTGATGAGGTAGAGGCGGCAGCGATCTCCGGGATCGCGGGGGGCGTCGGCAGCGGTCAT
>CAYFTQ010000350.1:0-3408 GCA_964346035.1 uncultured Roseospira sp.
GCACCTGCGTGCATTGCGGCTTCTGCACCGCGACATGCCCCACGTATGTGCTGTTGGGCGACGAACTGGACAGCCCGCGCGGCCGCATCTACCTGCTGAAGGACATGCTGGAGGGCGACAAGCCGGCCAGTCGGACGGTGGTCAAGCACATCGACCGCTGCCTGACCTGCCTGTCCTGCATGACCACCTGCCCGTCGGGCGTGGATTACATGCACTTGGTGGACCAGGGCCGGGCGCACATCGAACGCACCTATCGCCGGCCGCTGTCGGATCGTCTGTTGCGCGGCCTGCTGGGCGCGGTGATTCCGTACACGGACCGCTTCCGCTGGGCCATGCTGGCCGGCTGGGCGGCCCGGCCGCTGGCCTTTCTGGCCCCCGGCAAGGTCAAGGGCATGGCGAAAATGGCCCGCAAGCGCCCGGCCATGCGATCGGAGATCGACGGCGCCCGCGTCGTTTCGCCCGACGGGCCGGTGCGGATGCGGGTCGCCCTGATGCGCAACTGCGTGCAACCGGCGCTGAACCCGGAGATCGACTCGGCCACCCTGCGCCTGTTGCGTCGCCACGGCTGCCAGATCGTTATCGCCGAGGGCCAGGGCTGCTGCGGCGCCGCTGTTCAACACATGGGCCATGAAGAGGCCGCGCGCGCCTTCGCCCGCGCCAACGTGCGGGCCTGGACGGCGGCCGGTGTGGACCGGGTGGTGATCAACGTTTCGGGCTGCGGCACCACGGTCAAGGACTACGGCCACATGCTGGCCGACGACCCGGCGTGGGCCGAGGCGGCGAAGACCCTCAGCGCCAACGCGCGCGACGTGACGGAGCTTCTGGCCGAAATCGGGCTGCTCGATCCGGTCGCCGAGCACGGCCTGACCGTGGGCTATCACGCCGCCTGTTCGTTGCAGCACGGCCAGCAGGTCAAAACCACGCCCAAGGACCTTCTTCAGGCCGCTGGCTTCCGGGTGAAATCGCCCCTCGACGCGCATCTGTGCTGCGGTGCTGCCGGAACCTATGCCATCACCCAGCCGGACCTGGCCGCACAGTTGCGCGCGCGCAAGACAGAAACCCTGGAGGCCCTGGCGCCCGACGTCATCGCCAGCGGCAACATCGGCTGCATGACCCATCTGGAACCGGGCACGGCCATCCCGGTCGTCCATACCGTCCAGTTGCTGGACTGGGCCACCGGCGGCCCGAAACCGCCCGCGCTGGGGTAGGCCCGCCTTCCATGGCGGCCTTGTGCCGACCGGCCTTGATCCTGACAGGTCAGGATCAAGGCCGTACGCCGCTTCGCGGCGCCGACCAGGTCTTCAAGCTGGTGTCGCACAGCGACACCAGAGGCGCACCGGCCGCTCTGCGAAAAGGTCCCCCTTCTGGTCGAGCGGTATCGCACCGGCGGCGGGAGAGTATCGGACCGAACCCAAATGATCGACCCGTTGCGGCCCTTGGAGACGGACCAGCCCCCGGCCGACTGCGCCCGGTCTCCCTTCCCTGGCAAGGACGGGCGCGGGGCGGGGAAACGGCGGTGTCCTCCGGCAAAGGGTTCTTTCTTGCCGCCTGCCCTCATCCGCCCATGCGGCGCACGCAGACCGGTCGGAAGCGGTTGCAGACGAAGGCCGCATCCGAAAGCGCCGCATTGGCGGCCGGGTTGGCGCCGGTGGCGTGGAAGTCCGAGAACGCCGCCGACTGGTTCACAAACACCCCGGCGGTGAAGTTCAACGCCAGGTTGACACCCTCTTTCAGGGCGAGGTCCACCGCCTTGGCCTCCGTGGCCGCGTCTGTGGTGTAGACCCCGCCGGTGATGGCGCCCGCCTCGCGTACCGTCTCGGCCGCGATGTCGAGCGCGCCGGCGCCCGAGTCGCAGGCGATCAGAAAGGCGATGGGGCCGAAGCGCTCGGCTTCGTATGTCTTGCGATCGGCGGCGTCCAGCGCCACCAGGAGGGGCGTGCGCACGGTCGCTTCGGGGAAGGCCGGATGGTCGATGGCGCGCGAGTCCAGCACCACCCGGCCCAGCCTCCGGGCCTCGTCGATGCGCGCCAGGGTGTCGGGATTGCCGATGCCGCCCAGCACCTCGACGGCGCGTTCGGTGTTGCCGAGGAACCTGTCCAGCGCCGTGGCAAGACCCTGGCAGACCTCGTCAAAGGACTTGGGGCCATCCTCGGTCATGATGCCGTCGCGCGGGATGAAGATGTTCTGCGAGGTGGTGCACATCTGCCCAGAATACAGAGACAGAACAAAGGCAAGGTTGCGGGTCATGCCCTTGAAGTCGTCGGTGCCGTCGATGACGATGTAGTTCACCCCGGCCTTCTCGGCGTAGACGTCGGCCTGACGGCAATTCTCCTCCAGCCAGGACCCGAACGCCGACGAGCCGGTGAAGTCGATGGTCTTCACGCGCGCATCGGTACACAGCTCCTTGGCGATCGGCGCGGCCGAGTCGTCGGCGGCCAGCGTGACCAGATCGGGATCGAAACCGGCCTCCGCCAGAACGGCGCGGGCGGTCCGCACGGTCAGCGCCAGCGGCAGGATGGCCGCCGGGTGCGGCTTGACGATCACCGGGTTGCCGGTGGCCAGGCTGGCGAACAGGCCGGGATACCCGTTCCAGGTGGGGAAGGTGGCGCAGCCGACCATGACGGCGACCCCGCGCGGGATGCAGGTCCAGGTCTTGTCCACCACCAGCGGCGGGGTCCTGGAGCCCTGCGGCTTTTCCCAGCGGGCGGCCTCGGGGATGGCGGATTGTGCCTGCCAGGCGTACGCGACCGCCTCCAGCCCCCGGTCCTGGGCGTGCGGGCCGCCGGCCTGGAAGGCCATCATGAAGGCCTGCCCGGTGGTGTGCATGACGGCATGGGCCATCAGGAAGCTGCCGGCGTTCAGGCGCGCCAGGATTTCGGCGCAGACGGCGGCGCGGGCCAGTGGGCCGGCGTCGCGCCAGGCGGGCAGGGCGGCCTCGGCGGCCTGAAGCAGGGCGTCGGTGTCGGGCTTGGGATAGGTCACGCCGAGGTCCAGGCCGAACGGCGAGCGCTCCGCCCCGATCCGCCCGGCGCCCTCGGCGCCCGGCTGATCCAGATTGAACGGCGTGTTCAGCAGCGCCTGAAAAGCGGTTTCGGCGTCGTTGGCGGCGGTCTCGCCATAGACGCGCGGGCTGGGCATCTCCGGATAGGGCGTCCAGAACCCGCGCGATGCGATGGCGGCGACCGCCGCGTCCAGGGTCTCGCGATGTTTGGCGATAAACACCTCTGCGCTCATGGGGGCGCTCCTCCGTCGTCGCGGCGTTGGTCGCTTGGGGCCGACGCGGCGAAGCCCGACCGGCCCGGTGCGGCAAGCCTTAGCAGAGGACGGCGCCGAGGGCGAGGGGGTGGGGCGCGGCATTAGCCCCCTCACTCCACCGTCACCGCTTTCGCCAGGTTGCGCGGCTGGTCG
>CAYFTQ010000351.1:0-3403 GCA_964346035.1 uncultured Roseospira sp.
GCTGCACTGGACGCGCTCGGGTGAGCTTTTGGTGGTGGTCATCCTGGGCGGCATGGGCACGCTGGTCGGACCGGTGCTGGGGGCGCTGGCCTTCATGGGGCTGGAAGAGGTGCTGGCCGGCATCACAGAACACTGGCGGTTGATCCTGGGGCCGGTTCTGGTGCTGGTTGTGCTGTATGCGCGCGCCGGCCTGCATGGCTGGCTGATCGGGGCGCGACCGGCCGGTCGGTGGGATGACGACGCGGAGGGCCGCTCATGACGGCGCCGCCGCCACTTCTGGACCTGGTCGCCCTGTCCAAGAGCTTCGGCGGGGTGACCGCCTCGGACGCCCTGTCGCTGAGCGTCGCCGCCGGCGAGGTGCATGCCCTGATCGGCCCCAACGGCGCCGGCAAGACCACCGCCGTGGCCCAGATCGCCGGCGAGCTTCGGCCCGACGACGGCCAGATCCTGTTCGACGGCCGCGACATCACCGCCCTGCCGGTGCATCGGCGCGCCCTGCTGGGGCTGGGGCGTTCGTTCCAGATCACCTCGGTGCTTGGGGATTTCACGGTGCTGGACAATGTCGCGCTGGCGGTGCAGGCGCACAGGGGGCACAGTTTCCGCCCCTTCGGCAACGCGCGCCGGGACCGTCGTCTGCGCGATCCCGCGCGCGCCGTGCTGGCCCGCGTCGGGCTGGAGGGCGTGGCCGAGCGCCCCGCCGCCGCCCTGTCGCATGGCGAAAAGCGCAAGCTGGACCTGGCCATGGCGCTGGCCGGATCGCCGCGCCTGCTGCTGCTGGACGAACCGATGGCCGGCATGTCCGGGCAGGATTCCGGCCAGATGGTGGAGGTCCTGCGGACGCTCAAGGGCTCGGTCGCCATGCTGCTGGTGGAACACGACATGGACGTGGTCTTTGCCCTGGCCGACCGCCTGACGGTGATGGACGGCGGCCGGGTGCTGGCCTCCGGCGCGCCCGAGGACGTGCGCGCCGACGCCCGCGTCATCGCCGCCTACCTGGGCGAGGAGGGGCGGCCATGACGGACCCCGCCGGGCCGCTGCTCCGCCTGGAAGGGATAGAGGCCGCCCACGGCCCGACGCCGGTCCTGTTCGGCGTGGACCTGACGGTCGGCGCCGGCCGCGTGCTGGCCCTGATGGGGCGCAACGGCATGGGCAAGACGACCACGGTGCGAACCATCATGGGCCTGATGCCGGCGACCGCCGGGCGCATCACCTTTCGCGGCCGAGACCTGCGCGGACTGGCGCCGCATCGGGTGGCGTGGCTGGGGCTTGGCCTGGTGCCGGAGGGCCGGCGCGTGTTTCCCAACCTGACCGTGACCGAGACCCTGCTGGCAACGGCGCGCGTGCCCGCCGCCGATGCGCCGGGCGAGCCCTGGACGTTGGCGCGCGTCCACGCCCTGTTCCCGCGCCTGGCGGAGCGCGGCTCCAGCCTGGGCGGACGGTTGTCCGGCGGCGAACAACAGATGCTGGCCATCGGCCGGGCGCTGATGACCAACCCGGCGCTGTTGATCCTGGACGAGGCCACCGAGGGTCTGGCCCCCGTCATCCGCGACCAGATCTGGACCGTTCTGGCCCGGCTCAAGGCCGAGGGGTTGTCCATCCTGGTGATCGACAAGACCGTCGGCGCGCTGGCCCGCATCGCCGACGACATGGCCATCCTGGAGAAGGGCCGCGTGGTCTGGACCGGCGTGCCCGCCGCCCTGCTGGCCGCGCCCGAGGTCCAGCACCGCCATTTGGGGGTGTAGGTCACGCCGCCGGCCTCGCGCCCTTGCCACGGGCCGGCGCGGCCCCCATCCTGAGCGGGAGCCAACATCGCCCCTCGTCCATCCGCCGTGAGGTCAGAGTCCGCCACCATGAGCACCGCCGTTTCCGTTACCGCCCCGGGCGGGCTGCGCGCCGCGCCCCTGTTCTTCCTGGCCGCCGGCCTGACGCTGTTCGGGGGCGCCTTCTTCCTTGAACACGGCATGGGCATAGAACCGTGCATTCTGTGCGTGTATCAACGCATCGCCCCGGCGCTGGTGGTCGCGCTGGCCGCCATCGCCGCGTTGCCCCGGGTTCCCGGGCTCTGGGCGCGCCGGCTGACCCTGGCGATCGCCGGCGTGTTCCTGGCCGGGGCCGTGCTGGCCGGCTATCATGTCGGCGTGGAACAACACTGGTGGGCCGGCACCCCGCAGTGCGGCGGACAGACCGGCGCCGCGCCGCCGTTGTCCGCATCCCTGGGCGACCTGCGGGCCGCGCTGGCCGCGCCGGAAATCGTGCCCTGTGACGCCGTGCCCTGGAGCCTGTTCGGCATTTCCCTGGCCGGCTTCAACCTGATCCTGTCCCTGGGCCTGGCCGTGGCCGCCGCGTGGGCGGCGCGCCGGGCCGTGCCGTGGAGAGAGCGATGACCGCGACAGAACCCCGTGACGATGCCGCCCGCCGCCGCCCGCCGCGCCTGCCCGGCGACGGCCCGAGGCGGCCCGCCCTGGAGCGCATGATCCGGGTCGATCAAGCCGGCGAATATGGCGCCGTGCGCATCTATGAGGGCCAGATGGCCGTTCTGGGCCGGCGCAGCGCCAACGCTGCCGCGCTGAAGCACATGCGCGACCAGGAACAGGTCCACCTGGACACCTTCAACGACCTGATCCGCCAGCGCCGGGTTCGTCCCACCGCGATGACCCCCGTCTGGCACGTCATGGGCTTCGCGCTGGGCGCCGGCTGCGCGCTACTGGGCGAGAAGGGCGCCATGGCCTGCACCGTGGCGGTGGAAGAGACCATCGACGGGCACTACAAGCGACAGGCCGAAGCGCTCGGCGAGGAAGAACCCGAGCTGCGCGAGACCATCGAGCGCTTCCGCGCCGAAGAGTTGGAACACCGCGACATCGGCCTGCGCAACGGCGCCGACGAGGCCCCCGCGCATGATCTGCTGACCGGCGTGGTCAAGGCCGGCTCGCGCCTGGCCATCTGGGTCTCGGAACGCATCTGAGCGCGCCCGGCCGCCCGATCCCGGCGCCCCGTTCTTGCGCCGCAACGGGTATGCTATACGGTACCGAATCATGGCCACGGCGGCGCGGCGCCGACCGGACCCGGCCAGGGTAAGTGGATGACGGAGGTGGCATGGAACGCGAGGCTATGGAGTTCGACGTCGTCGTTGTGGGCGGTGGGCCGTCCGGGCTGGCGGCGGCCATCCGGCTCAGGACCCTGGCCGCCGAGCAGGGCCGCGACCTGAGCGTCTGCGTGCTGGAGAAGGGATCGGAGATCGGCGCCCACATCCTGTCCGGTGCGGTCATCGAGCCGCGCGCCCTGGATGAGTTGATTCCCGACTGGCGCGACAAGGGCGCGCCGCTGGACCAGCCGGCCGGCGACGACCGCTTCCTGTTCCTGACCAAGGGCCGCGCCATCCGCCTGCCGGCGCCGCCGCAGATGC
>CAYFTQ010000352.1:0-3402 GCA_964346035.1 uncultured Roseospira sp.
CAGGACGCGGCGGCCAGGCTCCAGGGCGCCCTCGATCTGGGCCATGCGGCCGAAACCCTTGGGCTTCTTGCGCACGTACAGCATGGGCAGATCCAGCGCGTCGGCAAGCCAGGCGCCATAGGGAATGCCGGCGGTCTCGCCCCCGGCAACGGCATCGAAAACCTCGAAGCCGGCGTCACGCTCCAGTGCGTCCTTGGCCAGCGCGATGACGCGCCGGCGCGCGCGCGGGAACGAGATGATGCGCCGGCAGTCGATATAGACCGGGCTGGCCCAGCCGGCGGTCAGGGTGTAGGGCTCCTCGGGGCGGAAATTGACGGCCCCGATCTCCAGCAGAATGCGCGCCACCAGCCGGCCGGCGTCCTTGTGACGGGCCGGCCGCACCGCCCCCTTGGCCGGATCGGCAAGGGCGCGTTCAAAGGCGGGCGGGGATGGTGTGGAATCAGAGGGCGACACCGGCGGTATCCTCTTCAGGGCGGGACAGGATTAATCCTTCGTGGCACCCCTGTTTAGCGGCTATAACGAGGCCGCCGCAATCGCCGCGTTGCCGCTGCTTCGGGACCGCGCCAAAGCCATCGACGGGGGAAAGACATGCACGCCGACGCCATCGTCACCAGCCGCGACGACTCCGGCCTGGTGGCCACCGTGACGCTGAACAAGCCGGACAAGCTGAACGCCCTCGACCTGCCCATGTGGCAGGGTCTGGCGGAGGCGTTCGAGACCCTGTCCGAGGAAGAGGCGCTGCGCGGCATCGTCCTGACCGGCGCCGGCAAGGCCTTTGCCGCCGGCGCCGACATCGGCGAGTTCGACACCGTGCGCGCCACCGCCGAGCAGGCCAAGGCCTATGACCAGACCATGCGCCGGGCGCTCAAGGCGGTGCAAGAATGCCCGGCTCCGGTGGTCGCCCGCATCGACGGCGCCTGCGTCGGTGGCGGGCTGGAACTGGCCGCCATGGCGGACCTGAGGGTGGCGACCACGCGCTCGCGTTTCGGCGTGCCGATCGCGCGCATTTCCGTGGTCATGGCCTATCCGGAGATCGAGGCCATCCAGCGCCTGATCGGCCCCGCGCGCACGGCCGAGGTGCTGCTGGAAGGCAGGATCCACGATGCCGCATGGGCGTTGTCGGCCGGCCTGTTGAACCAGGTGGTGGAGCCCGAGGCCCTGGACGAGACCGTCTCCGGCGTGATGGACCGCATCGGCAAGGGCGCGCCCCTGGCGGCCCGCTGGCACAAGCGATTCGTGCGCCGCCTGGTCAAGCCTCACCCGGTCAGCGCCAGCGAACTGGACGAGTGCTACGACTTTCTCTCCACCTCGGATTACGTCGAGGGCATCACCGCCTTCAAGGACAAGCGCAGTCCCGACTTCCAGGCGAAGTAACGCGCGCACGGGACGGCGAGGCGATGGATCCGGTCGGACCCGGCGGGCTGGCCCTGTTGACCGCGGTTGTGCTGGCGGCCCTGCTGGTGGTCGCCTACACGCTTCGCACAGGCGCGCCACCGTGGCCGTCCTCGCCGGCGGCGCGGCGAACGCTGCTGGCCGCGCTGCCGCCGGACGAGGCCCTGCCGCCCGGCGTCGTGCTTGAACTGGGAAGCGGATGGGGCGGCCTGGCGCTGGCGCTGGCGGCCCGACTGCCCGGCCGGCGCGTGGTCGCCGTGGAACTGTCGCCGGTGCCCTGGGCGGTCACCCGGCTGCGCGCGTTGGCCGGGCAGGTGGGTAACCTGGATGCCCGGCGCGCCGACCTGCACGGGGTCGATGTCTCGGATGCCGCCCTCATCATCTGCTATCTGCACCGCGACGCCATGACCCGCCTGGCAGCACGGCTGGCGACCGAGGCACCGGCGGGCGCCCGGGTGGTCTCCAACAGCTTCGCCCTGGGGGACTGGACGCCGGTGGCGCGCCATCCGGTGCGCGACGCCTTCGGCAGCGAGATCCTGGTCTACAGGGTGGCGCCCGCAGAGGGAGAGCCGGCCGGGGAAATCTGGACAGGGCGATAAGTGGATTTCCTGCCTGAGAACGGCGACGATGCCGAAACACGAGGACATCTTGTGGCGAGACGACGCTGGCCGAGTTGGCGCAGCAGTTCGACGTTCACCCGAACCGGATCACGGCGTGGCGCGCCCAGCTTCTGGGGAGCGCGACGCTGATCTGGCCCCGGTTTCGATGGACACAAGGTGGGATTAGGCGGCTGCGGTGCTGGGGGTGACCGCAAGGGACATCGCCACTGAATTACGGGCGGCGTTCCAGGGCGACACGGGTCTGGAGGTGCGCGACGAACTGGGCGCCCTCGACATCGTCGCCCGGTTGTCGGGAGCGGACCGGGCCACGCGCGCCGACCTGGAAGACATCCGCCTCCCCGGACCCGAAGGGGCGCCGATCCCGCTGACGGGCGTTGCTGATATCGGCGAAAGCCGGGGCTATGCCTCGATCCAGCGCGTCGACGGGTGGCGCACTGTCTCGATCCAGGGAGCCATCTGAGCTGGTCCCGGAAAATTGGACAGGGGTGTAAGGTGTACTCCAGCGAAGAGAGGAGTACGATATGGCGAAGAGACGTAGGTTTACACCTGAGTTCAAGGCGCGTGTGGCGATGGACGCGCTGCGGGGCGACAAGACGACACAAGAGATCGCGGGCCGCCACCAGGTACACCCCAACCAGGTCAGCGCGTGGAAGCGTCAGGCTGTTGATGGGCTGAGTTCGGTGTTTGAACGCGACGGCGGCGGCGATAAGAAAGACGGTCAGAAGGTTGAGATCAAGTCGTTGCACGCCAAGATCGGCGAGTTGACGGTGCAAAACGATTCTTTATCAAAAGTGCTCAAGCTTTGAGTCGGAAGAAATGACTGGCCATGATAAACAGGGCGACCCGTAAGGTTCTATATGCTCGCCTTTCTAATACACTGGACGTTGACTTCTGCCTGGAGGCTCTCGACACAGCCATGGCGTGATATGGCGCGCCGGAGATCTTCAATACGGGTCAGGGGTCCCAGTTCACCAGCAACGACTTCACCAACCGCCTGAAGACAGCGGGGGTGCGGATTTCCATGGACGGGCGCGGCCGGTGCCTCGATAACGTGTTCATCGAGCGCCTGTGGCGGTCCCTGAAGTACGAGGCCGTCTATCTCGTCGAATTGACCGATGGCTTCCATGCCGAGCGGGTGATCGGCGACTGGCTGCGCTTTCACAACAGCGTCCGGCCCCACAGCGCCCACGATGGGTGGACACCGGACGAGGTTTACGGCGCGCCGACGCCTGTGGCTATGATGGACAAGGCTATCGCCTTGCCCACATACCAAAAGGCGCAGCAGCAACATATTGCTGGTTTTGAGGAGTCTGTTTTAGCGGCATGATCACAGAGAAGCGTACACCTTAACCAAGCCGCTGACCTGTTCACCAAACCGGGACCAGCTCAC
>CAYFTQ010000353.1:0-3389 GCA_964346035.1 uncultured Roseospira sp.
CTGTCCGGCGGCCGCAGCCAGTTCGTAGCCCTGAACGCCCGCCGGCCCTGGCTGGACACCAACCAGGAGCGGCATCACGCCTATGCCGGCTACGAGGGGTTTCTGGTGCTGGCTGAGCGCATCGCGCTGACCCTGTCGGCGCCGATCTGGCAGCAGGTCAACGGTCCGGCCCCGTGGGACGAGGGCTTTTCACCGTGACGGCCCCCCGCCGCGTCGAGACGCCCCGCAAGGCCCTGACCATCGACCCGCTCAAGGTCTCACCGCCGCTGGGCGCCGCCCTGGCGTTGCTGGGCCTGGAACGGGGCATGCCGCTGCTGCATGGCTCGCAGGGCTGCACCGCCTTCGCCCTGGTGCTGCTGGTGCGCCACTTCCGCGAGGCCATCCCGTTACAGACCACGGCCCTGGGCGAGATCGAGACCATCCTGGGCGGCACAGACAACCTGGAAGCCGCTATCCGCACCCTGGCGACGAAATCAAAGCCGGCCGTTCTCGGCGTCTGCCCCACCGCCCTGACCGACACCCGCAGCGAGGACATGACCACCGACCTGGCCGCCATTGCCGAACGCCTTGGCGACCACCTGGACCAGACGTTGCTGGTCCACGTGCCGGCGCCGGACATCATCGGCGGCCTTCAGGAAGGCTGGGCGGCCGCCGTCGCGAGCGTGGTGGAAACGGTGGCCCGCCCGCGCCCGCGTCGCGCCGATCACCTGACCATTCTGGCCGGCGCCCATCTGACGGTGGGCGACCTGGACGCCCTGACGGAAACCGTCGAAGCCTTTGGCCTGAGCTGGACCCTGTTGCCGGATCTGTCGGACTCACTGGATGGCCATGTTCCCGAGCAGTGGAGCCCGGTCAGCCTGGGCGGCACGCCGCGCGCCGCGCTGGACGAGCTGGGCGCGGCCACCGCCGGGCTGGCCATCGGCGAGCTCATGCGCCCGGCGGCCGAGGCGCTATGCGCGCGCACCGGCCTGCCGATCACGGTACTGGACACCCTGACCGGGCTGGCCGGATCGGATCGCCTGGTCGGCTTCCTCGCCCGGATCTCGGGGCGCCCGGTGCCGGGGCGGTTGCGGCGCGACCGCTCGCGCCTGCTGGATGCCCTCATAGACAGCCATTTCGCCGCCGTCGGCCAGCGCGTGGCGGTGGCCGCCGAACCCGACCTGCTGCGCGCCATGGTCACGCTGTGCGCCGATCTGGGCTGCCGTGTGCCGGTGGCCGTGACCACAACCCGCGCCCCGGGGCTGGACACACTGCCGGCCGACCGCATCATCGTGGGCGACCTCGACGACCTGGAGACGGCCACCCTGGCTGCCGGCGGCGCCGATCTGGTCATCGGCCCCTCGCCCGCCATCCGCGCCGCCAACGCGCTGCATGCGCCGCTGCTGCGGGTCGGTTTCCCTCAGGTGGACCGGGTCGGCAGCCAGCACGACCTGTTCACGGGCTACCGGGGCTCGCGCGATCTTGCCTTCGCCATCGCGAACGCCATGACCGAGGCACACGCCCACGACCATCTTCGCCCCCCCGCTATCTGGGAGACCCACCATGACGACCCGGCGCCGGTTGCGGCTGATCGAAACGGATGACGCGCCCATGAGCGAGACAGAAACAGCCACAGGCGCCGCGGCGGCCCTGCGTGTCGCCCTGGCCACCGGGGACATGACCACCGTCAACGCCCATTTCGCCGGCGCGCGCACGCTGGCGTTGTACGACGTCACGGCCACCGGCTGGTCGCTGGTGGAAGCGGTCCAGTTCGAGGACGTCACGGCCGAGGACGGCGCCGGCCAGGGCCATCAGGACGACCGCATCGCGCCCCGGCTGGCCGCGCTGGCCGGCTGCGCGCTGCTGTTCGTGCGCGCCATCGGGGGGCCGGCGGCCGCGCGGGTGGTGGCCGCGCGTGTCCATCCGGTCAAGCTGATGACGGACGAACCCATTGACGCCGTGCTGGAGCGGCTGCGCGGTCAGATCGCCGGCACGCCGCCGCCCTGGCTGCGCAAGGCCATGCGCGCCGGTCAGCCTGACGGGGTCGCGCGGCGTGACTTCATGGACGACGATCAGGATGATGACGACGACGCGGCGGCAGAGGCCGCCGCCGGGGAGCGCTGAGCCATGACCGCCGCCGCGTCCGTCGCCACGGCAGCAAGCGAAGGCCGCGCCGCCTGGAAGGCCCGCCGCCACGCGGAGGCCCTGCGCGTCGATCCGCCCTGGCCCGAGAGTCCCCGTTTCCTGCCCGAACTGGCCGCGCTGATTCGCGCCGGGGACTGCTGCGGGCTGTGGGAGGGCAAGACGGATGCCCGCCTGCTGGCCGGATATGTCGTCACGCCCGAGCAGCGCCGCGCCATCCCCACCGTCGGCAACCCCGACCCGCGCGTCCTGCGCCGCCTGACCACCTTCTGGCAGGCCGTCGGCACCGCCATCGGGCGGCGCGCTGGGCATGTCGCCTCGCCTCTCCTGGACCTGTCGGAGGAAGGCTTCGGCCGCGCCGTGCTGATCGCCGGGCGGCTGGTGGCCGTGTCGCGACCGTTGCGCGACGTCCACCGCTTTGGCTTCGCCAACCTGGCCGAGGCAGACGCCGCCGGCGCCGCCCTGATCGAGGAAGGCGTCAGCATGATCGCCGCCCATCCCGATCTCGTCACCCTCTGAGTGTCTGTCCGGAAAGCCGTTCGGTACACAGCATATGGCACGTCGTTCCGCGTAGCAGCCACACCATAGTGCGGTTTTCGAAACATTCCGGACGGGCTCTGAGGGCCATTGCAATAGAAATCAAGGAATCCCGCCATGAACGCCCCGCGCACCTATGCCAGCCGTGACGGTTCGCCCTGGACCCCTGACTATCTGGACGCCATCGACCCCGACGTCTGCATCGGCTGCGGCCGCTGCGTGAAGGTCTGCGCCCGTGATGTTATCGAACTGAAAGGCGTCACCGAAGACGGCGAGCTGTGCGATCCGTTTGACGAGGACGAGGAAATCGAACGCAAGATCTCGGTCATTGCCAACGGCGGCGCCTGCATCGGCTGCGGCGCCTGCGCGATCGTCTGCGGCACCGGCGCGCAAAGCCATGCACCCATGCCGGCGGCCGCCTGATGCGGGATGGCTGGCGGGTCCGATGTCCGGATGATCCCTTCAGACCGTTTTGGTCTCATCGGTTTGGGCGTTGGGTGCTGTCGGGGCACCCTCCCCTGGACAGGCTACTTGATTCGCACATCCATGAGGGAGGACGCTGAATAATCCGGCAGCGCTAGAAAATAGACCCCCAAGACACAAAGAGCACGAAGAGCACGAAGAGCGCAGAACCATGACGATCGAGCCGCGACTCCCATCATTTCTTGGACCGGCTTATCCCCCTGCGTCCGGTTGGCGCCGCTGGTGGGGCGGCAAGGGTCACTGGGCAC
>CAYFTQ010000354.1:0-3375 GCA_964346035.1 uncultured Roseospira sp.
CATGTCTGCGAGGTGGACATCGACCCCGCCACCGGCCACGTCACCCTGGACCGCTACACGATCGTCGATGACGTCGGCGTCGTGCTCAACCCGCTGCTGCTGGAGGGCCAGATCATCGGCGGCGCCGCCCAGGGGATCGCGCAGGCGCTGATGGAACAGATCGTCTATGATCGCGACAGCGGCCAGCTACTGACCGGCACGTTCCAGGATTATCAGGTGCCACGCGCCCGCGACCTGCCCGATTTCGTGTTCGAGGCCGTGCAGGACCATCCCTGTCGCACCAATCCGCTGGGGGTCAAGGGCGCCGGCGAAGCCGGCACGGTCGGCGCCGCGCCTGCGGTCATCAACGCCGTGGTGGACGCGCTGGCGCCGCTCGGCCTGTCGCACATCGACATGCCGGCCTCGCCCCCACGGATCTGGCGCGCCATCCAGTCGGCGGGCAGGGAGAGCCTCGCATGAGCGCCACGACACCCCCCGACGCCATCCAGCCGCACGCCCTGGCCGCGCTGGCCAAGTCCCTGATCCCTGCGGTGCGGGCGGCCGGAGACGCGGTCATGGCGGTCTACGCCAGCGACTTCGCCGTCACGCGCAAGGACGACGACTCCCCGGTCACCGAGGCCGACGGCCGCGCCGAAAAGGTGCTGCTGGATGCCCTGGCCTCCCTGACCCCGGACTGGCCGGTGGTGGCCGAGGAACGGGTCGCCGCCGGCGAGGTTCCCGCCATCGGCGCCGGCCCCTTCTGGCTGGTCGATGCGCTCGACGGCACCAAGGAGTTCATCAGGCGCAACGGCGAGTTCACCGTCAACGTCGGCCTGATCCAGGAGGGCCGGCCCATCCTGGGGCTGGTGCTGGCGCCGGCGCTGGACGCCCTCTATCTGGGCCATGGACCGGGCACGGCTCGGCGCGTCCTGGCCGGAGCGGACCAGCCCATCGCGTGCCGCCGGCCGCCGGCGGACGGGCTGGTGGTGCTGGCCAGCCGCTCCCATGGGGGCGGCGACGAGATGGAAACCTTTCTGGCACGCTATCCGGTCGCCAGCCGGACCAATGCCGGCAGTTCGCTGAAGTTCTGCCGGCTGGCCGAAGGCGCGGCCGACCTGTATCCGCGCCTGGCACCGACCTGCGAATGGGATACGGCGGCCGCCCATGCCGTCCTGCTGGCCGCAGGCGGACGGGTCGAGGCCCGCGACGGCGCGCCCCTTGCCTATGGCAAGGGCGGCGACTTTCTCAATCCGCACTTCATCGCCCGGGGCGGGTGGACCGATGCCGACATCGCGGGCGCATGACCCCGGCCGGGGCAGTCGGGGCAGTCGGGGCCGGGGGCCGGCCCCGACCCGGATCGCACTGTTGGCCATCGTCGGGGTGACCTGTGCGGCCGCCGGTGCCGGGCTCGCGGCGTGGGGAGCCGAACTGCCCGGCATCCACGGCGCCGATGATCGCCGCCCCGTCATCACGGGTGGACCCTCGGCCGCCGGTCAATACCCTTGGCCATGGCGCGCCATCGGGCGCATAAACCGGGAGTCGGGCGGCTTCTGCACCGGCACCTTGATCGCGCCCGATCTGGTGCTGACGGCGGCCCACTGCCTGGACAGCCCCCGGCTTGGGCGCATGAGGGCGCGCAACCTGCATTTCGTGGCCGCATATCGGTTCGGGGACTATGACGGCCACGCCCGCGCTGCGGCGATCCATCGGCCGGACCAGGACGGGCCTCGCGGAGACTATGCCATTCTCAGGCTGCGAGAGCCGATCGCGATCCGTCCCATCGGTCTGGCCGAGGACCACGAAACCGGTGCCTCCGCCTCCGGATCACAGGGGGCCGCACGCGTCGTTCTGGCAGGCTATAGCCAGGACCGGCCGCACCTGCTGGCCGTCGATGAACAATGCGTGATGATTGCGCGCGCCGGAGCGCCACTTTGGCGGCACGACTGCGACGGACCCAAGGGCTCGTCCGGCGGACCGGTGTTGGTGGCGGCTTCGAACCCGACCGGCGGGCGCGACGGTGAACCCCGCGTGGCGGGCATCTCGATCGGGTTCGCGGCCTCTGGGCGGGAACCGCGCGGGATCATGGTACCGACACCGGTCATCCGCGCGTTCATGCGGGCGGAGGGCCTGCTGGACCCTGCCCGCTAGAAAAAAAAGCGGGGGGCACGGCGCCGATAGCCCTTGAAGGCGACGTCGTGGCGAACCCGTCCGGTCGGGGAGGACAAGGCTCCCACTGCTCCGCCCTGGATCGCGTCGCCCGCGTCAGGCAACGCCGGCTTGCCATGGCGGCGTTGGACATGCCGCGCCCAAGACGCTCCGGGATCAGAAATCCAGGTCGGCATAGTGCGGCGCCGGCCGCAGCCCTGGCGCCTGATCGGCCAGCAGTGGCCGGAAACAGGGCCGGCATTTCAACAGCATGTACCATTCCTTGGCGCCGGGGTGATCGTCCCACGGCACGTCGCCGGCATAATCCACCAACGACAGGTGCGCCCCCGCCGCCAGGTCGGCCAGGGTGGGGCGGCTGCCGGCCAGCCAGCGGTTGGTCTCCGTCAGCCAGCCGATATACACCAGATGGGCATGGATGTTGGCCCGGCCGGCCCGCAGGGCGCGGGAATCGGGAGCCCCCTCGCCCATCACGCGGGTGAGCAGTTTTTCACCGGCCAGCGGCGTCGTGACCTCGCGGAAAAAGGTGTCACAGAACCAATGCACCAACCGGCGCACCTCGGCGCGGATCAGCGGATCGGCGCCCAGCAGCGGCGGATCCGGGTGAACCTCGTCCAGGTATTCCGCCAGCGGCAGGGCACCAGCGATGGTGTGGCCGTCCGGTTCCACCAGCACCGGCACCTCGCCGGCGGGATTGAGCGCAAGAAAGGCCTCATCCCGGACCCAGGGGGTCACCTCGTGCAGGACGGCGTCCAGCCCCTTCTCGCCAAGCACAAGACGGGCCAGGCGAGCGCCGGGATACAGCCAATGATGGTAAAGGGTGCGCATCGGATTACCTTCCGGCTCGGCGCCTCCGACGCGGCCATCCGCGCCCCGTCACAGCAGCCGCGACTCCGAATCGCCTTCGTCGGCGGCGCCGGTCTCCCGGTTCTCTCCGCCGGCGGCCGTGCCACGACGCGATCCCCGGCGGCCGCGACGGGCCGGGCGGCTGCCGCCCTCGGCGCTCTCTTCGGATTCGCCGCCGTCACCCTCCTGAGGGGCGGCCTCAGCGGTCCGCGCAGTGCGACGCGGCGCGCGCCGACGCACCGGCGCGGCCTCGCCCTGCTTGGCGCCCTCTTCGCCGTCGTTTCGCTCGCTGGCGGCCGGAACCGCCCGATCAAGCCCAAGCGTAGCCCGAACGCCGTCCGTCACAGAAGGACTCGATTCATCATCCCCGGTGTCCCACCCGGCGCC
>CAYFTQ010000355.1:0-3371 GCA_964346035.1 uncultured Roseospira sp.
GGGCTCCCCGGTGTGGATGTCTGCGTTGCCCGACCGAACCCTGGCGAGCCTGCCTGTGCCGCAACCGCGCCCCGGCATCCGGGCCGTGGCGTCTCGGCCGGGTGCGGGGCCGAGTTGGCCGCCTGCCACGCCCTTGCGCTTGATGGCCCGATGGATGGCGACAGCGATGGCAACGACGCAACCTCTTTGCGCGGGCGGGGGGACGGCGCCTCTCTCTCAACCGCGCCGGGACCCCTCCGCCCCCCGCCTGCCCTCTGGCCAGCGCCATCCGGGGGGCCTATATTCGGCCGTGGCGCCCAATTCAGACGGCGCCGGAAGGCAGGGGGAGGGTCCGCCATGAACGACGGCCACGGAACTGCCGGCGGCGCGGGGCTGGCCGAGCAGGAAATGATTGAACTGGAAGCCGGCGAGACCCTGTTCCGGGAAGGCGACCAGGGCGACCGTGCCTATGTTGTCCGAGAGGGTCGCCTTGAGATCTCCCGCCGCGTCGGCAGCGCGGATGTCGTCATCGCCATCGAGGGACCCGGCACCATCCTGGGCGAGATGGCCCTGATCGACGACCAACCACGCAGCGCCACCGTTCGCGCCATGGAGCCGGCCCGCCTGACCGTGGTCCCCAAGGAGGCGTTCCAGTTCCATCTGGCCCGCACCGATCCCGTGATCCGCCTGTTGCTGGAACGTTTCACAAGCATTATTCGCTCGATCAGTGCCGAGAATGTCCGTCTTATCCTCGGCATTCGCTAGTCCACCGACAAAGACAAGGGAACCTTCTTTCAGCGCACGAGACCAGTGTTTATGCATCAACGTTCCAAACCCAGGCTGATCCCTTCTTATCTCCCTGCCTCCGGGTGACACCGGCGGTGAGGGGGGCAGCCCTCGTGTCCGGTCCGGACCCCGGCCTTCCACCAGATCCCATTCTGGGTCCGCGACCGATAGCGCGGTGTTGCATGGGCGTCCGGCGGGGTGCGCCGGCGCCGCCCGATCCATGGTCTTCCAGCCATCCTGAGACCGGCTGCCGGCCTTCTGGACAGGTTGCATTCCCGCAAAAGAACTGTCACTTTTGGGATGCATCCCGTCGGGCCGGTGCAGTGGCGTGGCGGAGCAATCCCGGAATCAGACCAAGACACCCCCGCACCAAGCCGCAACCCGCACCAGCCCGCAAGATGTACAGCGGTCTTTTCCGTAGCGGACCCGGGCCCCGGCGGCCCGAGCAATGTTGCAGGCGCATGACAGTCATGAGTCCGATAGCCATGACGCATTGCGGTATCCGTCCTAAGGTCTGATGTCCGAGACAACACGTCACATATTCGATCCGCCGGACCAGGAGGATGCCGTGGGCATGACAGATGGGGCTGATACCGCTACCGCCGAGACGCGCGCCCGCCAGCGCGCCGGCGGCGTATACCTTCGCCAACTGCGCGAGGGCGCCGAGATCACCCGCTCGGAGCTGGCCGAACAGCTTCTGAGCGTGACCGAGGCCTACATGGCGGACGTCGAGGCCGGCCATATCCGCCTGCCGGCAGAAGACATCGCCAGTTGGGCCTCGGCCCTGGGGTTGCCCCGGGAGCGTCTGGCCGAGGCCATCGGTCGTCACTATGATCCCCTGCCCTTCGATCCCCTGTGGAGCAAGGCGGCGGCCTAGGGCATCGCCCCGAACGAAGGCATCGGCCTGAGTTTGGTAAGGTGATGCGTAAACATGTGCATCGCCCCGAACGAAGGCATCGGCCTGGGTTTGGTAAGGTGATGCTTAAAGAGCAGCCTCGTGCGCTGACAGATGGCTCCCTTGTCTTTGTCAGGGCACGAGCGCGTCGTCGCGGGTCGAGCCGTCGCCCGGAACCGCTCTGCTGGACTTGCGCCCGCGCCGCCCTGGCGCGGGGGTTTCGTATGGTGCGACCCGGCCCCGGTCGCGGTGTGCCGACCGCCCCGGGCGCGCCTCGGCGAATTCGGCACGCCGACACCGCCCCCACCTCCGCCAACGGCATACACCGTGGCCACCAGGGCGTGCGGCAGGCGCTCTTCCAACGGACACTGGTGGCGTCTCCCGCGTCCCGGGACCAGAACGCACCCGTCGGCGGCCACCGTTTCCGTCACGCGGCAGCCGGTAGGCGCGCATGATCGTAGAATGGATCCGACACAGCCTGACCCCGGCCCCGCTGACGGCGCGGCGCATGGGGTATCTGCGCGAACTGATCGCCATCGACTCGCGACGGCGGCGTCACCGGCGCGCCTGGGCCCCGCACCTGCGGGCCTGCCATGCCGTGATCCTGGACTGTAGCGCCCGGCTGGATCGATGGGACCGTGTTGTCGTGATCGGCGCCGGGCTGTCCCGCGATATTCCGCTGGCCACGCTGGCGCTTCTGTTCCGCCAGGTTGTGCTGGTGGACATGCTGTTCATGCCTTCGGTACGCATGACCGCCCTGCGCATGCCCGCCGTGGAGTTGAGGCCCTGTGACGTCACGGGCGTGGTCGAGGCCGTTCGCACCCTGCCCCCCGGTGCGCCCCTGCCCCGGCCGCGTGCCACCCTGCCGGCCCTTGAGGGCGCCGACCTGGTGGTGTCCTGCAACGTTTTATCCCAACTCGGCCTTTTGCCGGCGCGCGCCCTGTCGCGCCGGGGCGGGCATGACGAAGAGGCCGTGCGCGATCTTCAGCGCCGACTGATGGCCGACCATCTGGCCGCACTCGCCAACGCGCCCTGCCCGGCCTGCCTGATCACCGACATCGAGCGTCAGGACATGACCGGCGACCGCGCCATAGCGTCCCGCGACCTGCTGCTGGGCCTGCGCCCGAGCATCGAGGGCCGAGCCTGGTGGTGGCGCCTGGCACCCCGACCAGAGGAACTCTGGCTTCATGACGTCCGCCATCGGGTGGTGGGCGGATGGCTGCGCGCGCCGCACCAGGAGGGCGCAGCCACGCCGGCGGTGATCCCGCCGCCGGTGTCCAACACGGATCCGTCGCCCCACGCCTGAATGGGACCGGATCGCGGGTGGACGGGGGCACCGTGCGGCGCATCCCGGCAAGCCATTCCCTCCCGTCGCCTGGGCTCTCGGTCACAGAGGACGGGGGATCCGCCTCCGGCCGGGAGGGGAGCGGGAGCGCCCGAACGGGACGCCACCAACACGCAGTGTACGCCGGCCCAGGTGAACGTGGAGGTCCTGCAAACGGTTTGCTCCAGCCATGGCACCCGACAAGGCGTCCAGTGGCGTGCGTGAGAGGTCCCGACGCAATGCAGGCGCGCGGCAACCCCTTCGCTGTTGGCGCGGCCTGCCCCGGCGGCAGCACTTCTCATTTTGGCTGGAAGCCAACGGATCGGATGCCGCCGGGGGGACGCCTCCCCCGGAGGGGGGAGGTTGGGAGGGGGGAGTCTCGGCCCA
>CAYFTQ010000356.1:0-3360 GCA_964346035.1 uncultured Roseospira sp.
TGACCCCGCCAACAGGGGCAGCAGCGGCATCGCCGCGCCCCATGCCTATCCCCATGCGCCGGCCGGGCTTGGCGTCCCGGCGGACACTCTGGTCCGGGCCGGCACGGTCGGCGCGCTGGTCGGCGCCAGCGGGGCCATCGCCGAAGCCTGGCCCCGTCTGCGCGCCGGCGGCGACCCCCGCAAGGCGGCGGTGCGCGACGTCGCCATGACGGCCGGCAAGGTCGGGCTGGCCACCGGCCTGGGCGCCCTGGCGGCGCACAGCCTGCGCGGCGGCCCGCTGGTGTCGGCGGCGGTCATGGTGGCGACCGGGGCGGCGGCCCTGCGCCTGATGACCGCTGCCGGGAAAGGCCACCCCACGCCCACCACCGAACCAGCGGCGCCAACCCGTGAAGGAGAAACGGCATGAGTCACGATCACGCCCAAGGACCACAGGCCGGCACCGCCCGCCCCGAGCCCACTGGCGGTCCGTCCCACGCCCCGCACCCGGGCGCCGCGCCGCACGGCCCGCCGCCGGGGTATCCGCCGTATCACGACCCCTGGCACATGGGACCGCATGGAGCACCGCATGGCATGCCCTACGGGGCGCCGGCGTATGGATACGGCCCGCCGCCCGGATACGGCCCGATGCCCTACGCCGCCATGGCCCCCGGCCCCGCCGGCGCTCCTGGCATGGCCTGGGCCGGATATGGTCCCTGGGGCGCCCCACACCCGGGCTGGAGCGGCGGCCCGCACGGCGGCGGCGCGGAGCACGGCAGCGCGGGCGGTGGCGCGGCGTCGGCCGGGCATGGTCCGGCCTCGTTCAACTGGACCAGCGGTTGGCTCGACGTCAGCAACGAGGCCTATGTGAAGGGCCTGGTGGTGGGCGCGCTGGGGGCCGTGCTGTTGTCCAACGACGACGTGCAAAAGAAGGCCATGCAGTCGGTCGCCGGTCTGTGGAGCCTGCTTCAGGGCGGTGTCGAGGAGATCAAGGAGCGCTTCGCCGATGTCGAGGCGGAGATGACCGCAGCCAGCCGCCAGTCGGCGACCACGACGGCGGCCCCGGACGACACGCCCGCGACGGACCGGGAGGGCTAGGCCCGCCCGGCGCGGCATACCCATGGTCCATCTGGTTCACGCAAGCCCGGGCCGGTCGCGCTTCCGCGTGCCGCTGCTGGCCGACCGCACGCTCGACCCGCACTATGTGCGCGGTTATGTGGAGGCCGTGCCGGGGGTCATCCGCGCCCGCCTCAACCGGGCGGCCCGCTCGGTGGTGGTCGAGCACACGAACGCCCCGGAGGTCCGCGACCGCGTGGTGGCCGCTCTGGACGGGCTGGCGGACGCCCGGCCGCCCCGGCGGCTGTCGCGCGGGCGGGAACGGTCCGACGGCGCCGATCCCCTTCCGCTGGTGTTCGGCGTGGCGTCGATCGCCCTGATGCCATTGCTGCCGCCGCCGCTGCGCGCCCTTGTCACCTGGGCGCACATCAGCGGCACGATCCGGGACGGCGTGGGCGCGCTGGTCACGCGCGGGATCACGGTCGAGGCGCTGGACGCCACCGCCGTGACTCTCTCCGCCCTCCGGGGGAACTGGACCGCCACCAACATCACACAGACGCTGCTGTCACTGGCGACCTATGTCGAGGGCACCACGCGACGCGCCGCCGACGACCTGCTGGCCCACCTGATGCGCCCCGATCTGGGCGAGGTGTGGATCGAGGACGCGGACGGGTCACGCCGACGCGTCTCCACCGACACACTGCGCCAGGGCGACCGGGTGGTGGTCACGGCCGGCGAAACCATCCCGGTGGACGGCACCGTGGCCGACGGTCTGGCCTCGGTCAATCAGGCCGCCGTCACGGGCGAGAGCCTGCCCAAGCCCAAGGAACCGGGCGACGGGGTGATCTCCGGCTCGGTGGTGGAGGACGGCAGCCTGACCATCACCGCCGACCGCATCGGCGCGGCCACGACCATGGCCCGCATTTCCAGCTTCCTGCGCAGTGCCCTGGAGGACGACACCGGCCTGCTGTCCAAGGCGGCCGAGCTGGCCGACCGGCGCGTCACCATCACCCTGGTGGCGGGGCTGGCGGTGCTGGCGCTGACGCGCGATGTCCGGCGGCTGGAGGCGCTGTTCCTGGTGGACTTCTCCTGCGCCGTCAAGCTGGGCACGTCGGTTGCCATCAAGTCGGCCATGGGCCGCGCGGCGCGGCGCGGCGTTCTCATCAAGGGCGGCGCCGCGCTGGAGGGGCTGGCGGCGGCCGACACCGTGGTGTTCGACAAGACCGGCACCCTGACCCACAACGCCCTGGATGTTGCCGCCATCACCTGCCTGGGGCCACACTGCCGACGCGAGGACGACCTGCTGGCCCTGGTGGCCTCGGTCACCGAGCACTCGACCCATCCCGTGGCCGGCGCCGTGGTCGATCTGGCCCGGGAACGGCGCCTGGGGCACATCGACCACGAAGCGGTCGATTTCTTCATCGGTCATGGCCTGTCCACCATGGTGGACGGCCGCGCCGTCCGCATCGGCAGCCGCCACTATCTGGAGGAACACGAGGGCATCGACTTCGCGCCGTTCGAGGACGCGCTGGCCGACCTGACAGCGGACGGGGCCTCGCTGTTGTACATCGGGGCCGACGGCGTGCCCCATGGGGTGATCGCGATGCGCGACCGCGCGCGGGCCGACGCTCCGGCCGTGGTCGAAGCCCTGCGCGCGGCCGGGATCGACCGGCTGGTGCTGATCACGGGCGACCCCGGCCCGGCCGGCCGGGACCTGGGGGACCGCCTGGGGCTGGATCAGGTCCATGCGGGCATCGCGCCCGAGGACAAGGCGCGCATCGTCGCCGACCTTCAGAAAGAGGGCCGCCGCGTGGCCTTCGTCGGCGACGGGGTGAACGACGCGCCGGCCCTGATGGCGGCCGATGTCGGCATCGCCATGCCCCGGGGCGCCGACATCGCGCGGGCGACGGCCGACGTGGTGCTGACGGAAGACGACCTGGACGGCGTGGTCCGCACCCGGACCCTGGCGACCGAGACCCTGCGGCGCATCGACCGCAATTTCCAGGCCTCGGCGGTCATCAACACGGCCGTGTTGATCGGCGCCGCGCTGGGGCGCCTGTCGCCCACCCTGACCGCACTGCTGCACAACGGCACCACCATCGGCGTGCTGATCGCGGCCTATGTGGCCGGCCGGGACGGGACTCGGGACAGGGCGGGACCCTGACCAGGACCAAATCGGCGGATCACAAGGGTCGGCAGGTCCACCGCGCCGGCATCACACGTGGCCCTGAAGATACTGCATCGCGGCCACGGTCGCCCCGACCATGCCCGCGCACAGGCCGAAGATGGCGATGACCGTGCCGATCACAAAGCCCTTGCCGGGTTTGT
>CAYFTQ010000357.1:0-3349 GCA_964346035.1 uncultured Roseospira sp.
GGTCTGTTCCGGGGCCTGATTGTGCCCGGATCGCGCCACCTGGTCGGCGAAGGTGGACCCGCCGGGCTGGCTCTCGCCGCCGGCCCCGGGCGTCGGGGTGGCGCCGGGGCTGGCCTGTGTCGCTGTCGCGGTGCCGCGTCCGCCGGCTCCCTGGCCGGGTGTCTGGCCCTGGTTCTGGCCGCCGTTCGCGCGCTGGCCCGGGATGGCGCCTGGTGCCCGGTCGGCCGCACCCGCCAGGGTCGCGGCGGGCCGGCCGGGCTTGGCGGTCAGCGTGCCGTCCGATCCACCGGCGCGGGCGTCCACCGGCGCCCGTGGGGGCAGGGGCTCGGCGGTCTGTGCGGCGGTCTGGACGGCATTTCGCGCGGCGGCCTGTGCGGCGGCCCGGGCCTCGGCGGCGGCGGCGTTCTGTTGTGCCACGGTGGGCTGGTCGCTGCGGCCGCCGCTTTGGGCCTGACGCGCGGCGGAGGTCTCGGCAAAGCTCTCCGCCTGCGCCTGGCGCAGTCCTTCCAGGCCCTGTTGGCGCACGCTGGCGGCGCCCGGGGTCTCGCCGCCGTTGCCGGCCTGGGCGGTCCGGGCGGTGCCGGCCTGTCCGAGGCGCTGGGCGGTCTGCTCGGCCGACTCAGCGGACGCGCCCGGTCCGGTCACGGTGACGCGGGCGGCGATGGGCGTGTCGGGTTTGATCTTGTCGGCCAGGGCGTCCGCCTGCACGCGGGCGGCTTCGCTGCGTGCCGCGCCGTTCCCGTTGGCGGTGGTTTTGGTGGCGTCGGTCCCGGCCTGGGCGATGTCCGCCTTCGTCGAGGTGCCGGCGCCGGTGGGACGGGGATCGGCGGCGCCATCGGCGCCGGTTCGTGCCTGCCGTGACGCGCCGCTCTGGGCGGCGCGAGCCGTCGCCGCAGCATCGGCCCCGGTGGCGGCGGTCGCTGCCCTGGCCACGGCGGATGCCTGCTCGGTGGTGCCGGAGGCACTGCCGGCGGCGCGGCCGGCGCCCCTGATGGCCCCGGCGATGGTCTCATCGGAGGCCCCCGCGCCCACCGACTGGGCGGCGAGGGTCGCGGCGGTTGTCTGGGCGGTTGTCGGCGCGGCGTCCCCACCGGCCCGGTCGCGCGATGCTTCGGCGTCGGGCCGATCCCGCCCCTGGCCGTCGGCCGTGTCGGCCTCGTTGCCGGAGTCCCGCCCGCCGTCATCGCGGGCGTCCGCATCGTCGCGGCGGTCGTCGTCACGTGCCGCCGCGTCCGCCTCATCGGCCGGGTCCGCCGCGTCGGGTTCGGTCGGCTCGGTGACCTGGCGGGCCTCGGCCTCTTCGGCGCGGCTGTCGCGCGGCGGTGGCGGCGGGCGATCGACCGGGGTGGAGAACAGGGCCGAGCCCAGGTCGGGCCGCATCACAGAGATGGGGGCGGCGGCGCCGGTGGGCTGGTTGATCAGGGCGGCGAACAGGTCACCGGCGGCCGACGACGTCGTCTTGCCAGCGCCGTTGCGGGCGGAGGGCGCGCCGGTGGCGGCGGAAGGCGAGGCGGCCTGCGAAACCTGTGTCGTGTCCATGGCAACCATCCCAATAGCGCGGGCCAAAAGCGCTGGCCTGTCGGCGCAGGGCGAACAATCGGGGCCTGTGGCGGGATGGCGAACGGCGCGGCGAGATGTCCGCGCGGCCGAGCCGCGTTCCGCCACATGGCTCCGGGCTGGACCCTTGCAATGGTCGGGCCAAGTCGCGGGCGGTGGGGAATCGGCGTTTGCGGGCGTCCCGGCTGCCTGCGGGACCGGTCCCGGCGGCAGTCTTTGCACATCGGATCGGGGTCAACCCGGCAAGGTTTGCCGGGCGGCGGGCGCGATCAGAAACGGCGCTGTGCCAGTTCGCGGATAAGGAAGTCGCGGAATACCTCTACTTTTTTGGAATGCCGCATTTCCTCGGCATAGACGAAGTAGACGGTTACCTCGGGGCCGCGCAGATCCGGCAGGACCTTGACGAGATTGCCCGCTTCCAGACTGAAATAGTCCGGCAGGGCGGCAATGCCCAGGCCACTCTGGACAGCCCGGAACATGGAATAGATGTTGTTGACGCGCAGGATCGGGTTGCGTGGCTTGTCGCTGCTGGCGCCGGCCTCCAGCAGCCAGTTCATGCGTTCCACCGGCGGCTTGAACTTCTCGCCGTAGATGATGATGCTGTGGTTGTCCAGATCTTCTGGGGAGTGCGGAATGCCGTGCTGCTTGATGTAGGTCGGCGCGGCGAAGCAGTGATAGTGCATCGTGATGAGCTGACGCTTGACCAGGTCGGGCTGGCGTGGCGGCATGAACCGCAAGGCGACGTCGGCCTCGCGCATGGCCAGGTCCAACTCGCCGTCGTTCAGCACGATGGTCAGGTCGATCTCGGGATAGCGTTCCAGGAACTTCTTGACCCGCGGTGTCAGCCACAGAGAGCCGAAGGCGACGGTGGTGGTGATGGTCAGGGGGCCTTCCGGACGCTCCCGGCTTTCGCCCAGCTTGGCCTCGACCATGGCGAGCTTGGCAAAGACCTCATGGACGGTGCGATAGAGCATCTCGCCCGCCTCGGTCGGGATCAGGCCGCGCGCGTGGCGATGGAACAGGGTGACGCCAAGGCTTTCCTCCAGCCCGCTGATCTGGCGGCTGACGGCCGACTGGCTGAGATTGAGGGCATCGCCCGCATGGGTGAAGCTGCCGGCATCGGCCACGGCGTGGAAAACGCGCAGCTTGTCCCAGTCCATCGCGCCGCTCCGCGCTGGCATCGCCGTCTCCTCCCCTGTTCCCGCGTCCGGGGTATGTCCCGAAGGCCCTGAGCGGGCTCGTATCGTGGGTCGTGTCCCGGTCAGCGCGCCGACGCTGACCGGGGGCTTGTGGCATGGCAAGGCGGAGGGAAACGTCGCGCCTTTGTCCCCGCCCGTTCCCGGTCTCCTTTGCATTGGATCGTGATCGGGCCGCCAAGATCAAGAGACATGACGGAAAAAGCTGATACCGGGTCGGGTCGCGCGTTCAGGCGGCGGCCTGGGCGGCGCCGTTGGCGACCAGGAAGCGGTCCGCCTCCAGCGCCGCCATGCACCCGGTGCCGGCGGCCGTGACGGCCTGGCGGAAAACGTGATCCTGCACGTCTCCGGCGGCGAACACGCCCGGGATGCTGGTCGCGGTGCTGTCCGGTGTGGTGATCAGATAGCCGGTTTCGTCCATGTCAAGCTGCCCCTTGAACAGGTCGGTATTGGGCTGGTGGCCGATGGCGATGAACACCCCGTCAACGGCCAGTTCCGAGGTTGTGCCGCTCGCGGTGTCGCGCAGGCGCAGGCCGGTGACGCCCGGCGGCATACCGCCGCCGAGGATTTCCTCCACGACGCAGTTCCAGCGGACC
>CAYFTQ010000358.1:0-3334 GCA_964346035.1 uncultured Roseospira sp.
ACCCCCTTCCGCTCCCCCCGGTCGGTGCGCTATGACGCTCCGGGTAGGCCGTCCGCACGCGGCCTGAAACAAACGATCCCGACCGGGAGCTGAACCGTCCATGACCGAACCCGAAGCCGGGCCACGCCGCAACATCGATACCCTACGGCTGCTCGGCCACCTGCGCCAGATGGCGCGCATCCGCGCCTTCGAGGACGCCGCCATGGAGGCCAACGCCTCCGGCCTTTATCCCGGCTTCATCCATCCGTCCATCGGCCAGGAAGCCGTCCCCGTCGGGGTCTGCGCCCACCTGGAGCACGCCGACCCGCTGCTGTCCACCCACCGGGGCCACGGCCACACCATGGCCAAGGGCGCATCCGCCGAAGGCATGATGCGCGAATTGTTCGGGCGCGTCGGCGGGGTCTGCGGCGGCAAGGGCGGGTCCATGCACATTGCCGACTTCAGCGTCGGCATGCTGGGCGCCAACGGCGTCGTCGGCGCCAACATCCTGATCGCCGCCGGCGCCGCCCAGGCGCTGCGCATCAAGGGCGAGACCGGTCGCGTCGTGGCCTGCTTCTTCGGCGACGGCGCCATCAACCGGGGGCCGTTCCTGGAAGGGCTGAACTGGGCGCGAACCTTCGACCTGCCGGTCCTGTTCGTCTGCGAGGAAAACGGCTTCGCCGCCACCACCCGCACCGGCGTGGTGACCGCCGGCGACGGCCCGCTTCAGCGCGCCGAAAGCCTTGGCATTCCCGGGCTGGCGGTGGACGGCAACGACATCCTGGCGGTGGACGAGGCCGCCGGCGGCCTGATCGGCGCCATCCGCGCCGGCGGCGGGCCGCGCTTCCTGCTGGCGCACACCTACCGTCTGACCGGGCACACCTCGATGGACCCGGCCACCTACCGTCCCAAGGACGAGGCCGAGCAGCGCCGGGCACTGGACCCCATCACGCGCTGCGCCGAGGTATTGCGCGCCGCCGGCACCCCCGATGAAACGCTGTCCGGCGCCATGGATGAAGCCCGCGCCGAGATTGCCACCGCCCTGGAGGCTGCCAAGGCCGCGCCCTGGCCCGACCCGGCGCAGGCCTTCAGCGATGTCCAGGACCTTGGCGCGCCGGTCGCCACCCTGGCCGGAGCGCGCCCCGCATGACCGCCACCACCATGACCTATCGCGAGGCGGCCCGCGCCGCACTCGCCGCCGAGATGGAACGCGACCCGCTGGTCTGGACCCTGGGCGAGGATATCGGCCGCGGCGGCATCTTCGCCCAGTATGCCGGCCTTCAGGAGCGCTTCGGCCCCGACCGCGTGCTGGACACGCCCATCAGCGAGGCCGCCATCGTCGGCGCCGCAGTCGGCGCCGCCATGATGGGCACCCGTCCCGTGGTCGAAATGCGGATCGCCGATTTCGCCCTGTGCGCCATCGACGAGTTGGTCAATCAGGCCGCCAAGGCGCGCTACATGTTCGGCGGCCAGGCCCGCGTTCCGCTGGTGGTGCGCGAGCCGATCGGCGTCTGGCCGGCGCTGGCGGCGCAGCATTCGCAGTCGCTGGAGGCCTGGTACACTCATATTCCCGGCCTTGTTGTCACCGCGCCGGCCACGCCCGCCGACGCCGCCGGCCTTCTGGTGGCCGCGATTCGCAGTGACGATCCGGTGGTTCACCTGGAACACAAGATGCTCTGGGACCTGGAGGGCTCGGTTCCCGACGGCCCGGAGACCCCGGCGCGGCTGGGCGAGGCGCGCGTCATGCGGCCGGGGTCGGACCTGACGCTGGTGTCATGGTCGCGCATGGTTCATGACTGTATGGCGGCGGCGGACGTGCTGTCGGCCGAGGGGATCTCCGCCGAGGTCATCGACCTGCGCACGCTGTGGCCCTGGGATCAGGACACCGTCCTGGGCTCGGCTGCGCGCACCGGTCGGCTGCTGATCGCCCACGAGGCAGTGACGGTCTCCGGCTTCGGTGCCGAGATCGCCGCCACCGCGTCGGAGGCGCTGTTCGGTGGCCTCAAGGCGCCGGTGCGCCGCCTGGGGGCGCCGCGCGCCCCCGTACCCTATGCGCCACCGCTGGAGGCGCAGGTCCGCCCGCAAGCCGCCGATGTGGTGGCCGCCGCGCGAACCCTGATCGAGTAGATCGTCAAGGCTTTCCGACAAACACGAAAACCCGCAATCGGAGGATCGTTCCCATGCACATCAAAGCCGCCCTCGGCGCCGGTCTGGGCGCCGCTCTCGTCGTTTCGCTGGCCGCGCCGGCCATCGCCGCCGACTACAAGGACGAGTACAAGGTCTCGACCGTGGTGCCCGCGCCGTTCCCCTGGGGCATCGCCGCCGAGGAGTGGGTCAAGCTGGTGGCCGAACGCACCGACGGCCGCGTCAACATGAAGGTCTACCCCGGCGCCCAGCTCGTCGCCGGCGAACAGACCAAGGAATTCAACGCCATGCGGCGCGGCGCCATCGATATGGCGGTGGGTTCGACCATCAACTGGTCGCCGCAGATCGTGGAGTTGAACCTCTTTTCGCTGCCCTTCCTGATGCCGGACTATGCCGCCATCGACGCCCTGACCGGCGGCCCGGTCGGCGAGGTGCTGTTCGACATCATCCGCGACAAGGGCGTGGAGCCGCTGGGCTGGGCCGAGAACGGCTTCCGCGAGGTGACCAACTCCAAGCACGCGATCGAGACGCCGGCCGACCTGGAGGGCCTGAAGATGCGCGTCGTCGGCTCGCCGCTGTTCAACGATACCTTCGCCGCTCTGGGCGCCAACCCGACCCAGATGAGTTGGGCCGACGCCAAGCCCGCCCTGACCACCGGCGCCGTGGACGGCCAGGAAAACCCGCTGACGATCTACAGCATCGCCAAGATGCACGAGATCGGCCAGACCTACGTCACCACCTGGCACTATGTCGCCGACCCGCTGATCTTCGGCGTCAGCCACAAGGCCTGGGAAGACTTCACGCCCGAGGACCAGGAAATCATCCGCCAGGCCGCCATCGACGCCGGCAAGGTCGGCATCGAAGCGGCGCGCAAGGGCCTGACCGACGATGACACGGCGCTGCTGGACGAGATCCGGGGCTATGGCGTGACCATCACCAGACTGTCCGACGCGCAGCGCCAGGCGTTCATCGACGCCACCCGGGGCGTCTACGCCGAGTGGAAGGACAGGATCGGCGCCGATCTGGTGGACATGGCCGAGGAGTCCATCGCCAACCGGTAGGCGCGATGCCGAACGCGGTCACCGGATAAGGCCCTTTGTTGCCGGTGCGCGCTATCCTGCTCCTCCGCCCGCCGGGGGGAGGGTGGGAGGGAGGTGAGGCGAGAGGCGCACGCTCGGCGCCTTGAGCCTCAACCCCACCCCTGCCCTCC
>CAYFTQ010000359.1:0-3323 GCA_964346035.1 uncultured Roseospira sp.
ACCCAGCGCCGGTTCGCCGATGAAGGCGGCCACCGTCTCTGGCCCCTCGGCCTGGATCTGGGCGTCGAGCTGATCGGCGCACCACTGCGAGAACGCCGCCTCGCTCATGGCCGCGTCGGGGCGGCGGTAGTAGTACGGCGCCTCGGCGTGCTTGATATAGGGCAGTGGCAGGTCGAATTTCTTGTGGAACATCTGAAGGCCGGTCAAGGAGCCGGTCATCAGGCCGGAGCCGTGATAGCCGCGCCAGCGCGAGATGATCTTTTTCTTTTCCGGGCGCCCCAGAACGTTGTTGTAGTACCACACCAGCTTGATGTTGGTTTCGTTGGCGTCCGAACCGCTCATGCCGAAATAGACCCGGCTCATGCCCTTGGGCGCGCGCTCGATGATCATGCGCGCCAGGGTGATCGACGCTTCCGTGCCGTGGCCGACGTAGGCGTGATAGTAGGCCAGCTCTTGCGCCTGTTTGGCGATGGCGTCGGCGATCTCGGCGCGGCCATAGCCGGCGTTGACGCAATACAGGCCGGCGAAGGCGTCCAGCAGCTTGGAGCCGTCGCGATCCTCGATGAACACACCCGAGCCGCCGGTGACGATGCGGTTGGGCGCTTCACCCCGGGCGAACTGACCCAGGTGGGTCGAGGGATGCATGAAATGGTCGCGGTCCCAGGCGGAAAGCTGGTCGTTGGTAAGCATGGTCCTGGTTGTCCTTGTGTTGGTGCCTCCGCCCTGGCAAGGCGATCACGGTGATGTTCCCGGTCCCGGTGGCTTGGTCACGCCCAGTCGCGGCAGACGTACTTGACCTCGGTATAGGCCTCCATGCCCAGGCGGGCGCCCTCGCGGCCGATGCCGGACTGTTTATAGCCGCCGAACGGGATCGGCGCGCCGGTGACCTTGGTCCGGTTGACCGCCACCATGCCATAACGCAAACGGCGGCTGGCGCGATAAATGCGGCGCGGGTCGTGGGTGTGCAGATAGGCGACCAGCCCGGCCTCGCTGTCGTTGGCGCGCGCCAGGGCCTCCTCCTCGGTGTCGAAGGGGGCCAGGGCGGCCACCGGCCCGAAGGTCTCCTCGCGCCAGATTTTCGCCTCCGGCGGCACATCGGCCAGCACGGTGGGCTCGAAGAACAGCGGCCCGGCGGCATGGCGCTTGCCGCCGCACAGCAGGCGGGCGCCCTTTTCCAGAGCGTCGGCGACGTGCTCTTCCTGTTTCTTCACGGCGCCCTCGTTCATCAGCGGGCCGATGTCGGGGTCGTCCAGGCCGGGGCCGACGCTCATGGCGGCTGCGGCCTTGGCGAAGGCGTCGCAGTAGGCATCGTAGATGGCGCGCTCGACGAAAATCCGGTTGGCCGCAAGGCAGTCCTGGCCCGAGGTGGCGAACTTGGCCTTGAGGCCCTCTGTCACCGCCTCGTCAAAGTTGGCATCGGCGAACACCAGCACCGGGGCGTGGCCGCCCAGCTCCATGACCAGACGTTTCACGGTATCGGCGGACTGGCGGTACAGCAGCTTGCCGACCTCGGTGGAGGCGGTGAACGACAGCGCGCGCACCCGGGGCGTTTCCATCCACGGCGCCACCCCCTCGGACGAGCGGCCCGTCACCCCGCTGAACCCGCCCGCCGGCACGCCGGCACGGTCGGCCAGTTCGGCCAGCGCCAGGGCGGAGAACGGCGTTTCGCGCGAGGGATGCACCACCACCGGGCAGCCGGCGGCCATGGCGGCGGCGGCCTTGCGGGTGATCATGGCGCTGGGGAAGTTCCAGGGCGTAACCAGGGCGGCGACGCCGACCGGTTCGCGCCAGATCTCGACCTCGGCGTCGGGCAGGTGGCTGGTGACGCCCTCGATGTTGGGGCGTTTGGCCTCTTCGGCGTAGAACTCGATGAACGAGGCCGCATAGTCGATCTCGCCCAGCGATTCCGACAGCGGCTTGCCCTGCTCCAGCGTCATGATGATGGCCAGATCCTCGCGCGCCGCCGTCATCAGTTCGAACCAGCGGCGCAGGATACGCGAGCGTTCCCACGCCAGCAGGTGCGCCCATGGCCCAAAGGCCGCATGGGCGGCGCGCACGGCCTCGGCGCTCTCCTCGGCGGTCAGGGCGGGCACGGCGCCGACGGTGGAGCCGTCGGCCGGGTTGGCGACCTCGACGACGCGGCCGGAGTCGGACTCCCGCCAGGCGCCACCGACATAGGCCCGCTCCCGGAACAGGGCGGCGTCGCTCAGGGCATCGGGGCGTGACATGGTGGTCTCCCTCGGTTGGCATCGAAGCAAATTCGGATGGCGTCCAGGATAGGAGCCCGGACCGTGAAAGTGGTTCTGAACTGGCGCGATGGCGCGGAACGATTGCCTGCCACGGGGCCTTTGAACAGAAGGATCGCCTGGCGCCCGTCGCGGCGGTCCTCCCGCGCCTGTCCGCCCTATGTCCGCGTTGGCGGGGCGTCCGGCTGCGCCTCCGGCGCGGCCCGCTGGAAGGCCGGCAGGGCCAGGCAGGCGGCCTCGATGGCCCGCAGGCGCGGCATTCCGTCCAGGTTGCAATCATACCGGCGAGCGTTGTAGATTTGTGGCACGATGCAGCAGTCCGCCAGCCCGGGCGCCTCGCCGTGACAGAAGGGGCCGGCCCCGGCAAGGTCCGGAACCATGCGCTCGACCGCTGCCAGCCCGCTCTCGACCCAGTACCGGTACCAGGTCCCCCGTGCCGAGTCGTCCAGGCCCAGCGTGCCGCCCAGATAGCCCAGCACACGCAGGTTGTTGAGCGGGTGGATCTCGCACGCGATCGCCTGGGCGATGGCTCGTGCCTGCGCCCGCGCCACCGGGTCCTCCGGCAGCAGGGGCGGGGCCGGCACGGTGTCCTCCAGATAGTCCAGGATGGCCAGCGACTGGGTCAGCGTGCGGCCGTCGTCCAGTTGCAGCACGGGAACCAGCGCCTGCGGGTGGCGCGCCCGGTAATCCGGCCGGTGCTGCTCGCCGCCGTCGCGTACCAGGTGAACCGGCACCAGGGCGCAGGCCACGCCCTTCAGGTTGAGGGCGATCCGCACGCGGTAACTGGCCGAGGAGCGCCAGTAGGAAAACAGTCGCATGGGGTGTCCTTCTTCCGTGGCGCACGGCCGGGCCGGCGCTGCCGTTCCCGGCAAATGGATTATCCCTTTGGTTCCGGGCACCCCGTGATTTGGGTCGATGCACATGTTCATGCATCAACTTTCCAAACGCAGGCTGGCGCCTTCGTCTGGGTCGATGCGCTTTTTTATGCATCAACTTTCCAAACGCAGGCTGGCGCCTTCGTCTGGGTCGATGCACTTTTTTATGCATCAACTTTCCAAACGCAGGCTGGCGCCTTCG